>NZ_DAMBBC010000005.1:0-141987 GCF_032057165.1 Moraxella sp. CTOTU48717
ATACGCTTAAGGATTGTGTTGAAAGTTGCTTGGTATAATTCGGTTTTAACTATATGAAAAATCAGTAATTGCCCAAAGTCAGATTGATTCATGATAGGTTCTCTATTATTGCCTTTTAGCTAATAATATTTTAGCTTATTATAGACTAATCGTTTGTGAATAAGCGTTTTATAATAGCTTAATCTTAACTCAGTCAAATAAAGGAACAAAAATGAACCCACAAAAAATTGCCGTCATAGGAGCCACAGGGTATGTTGGGAAAGCGGTTGTCAAAGAATTAGCACAACGTGGACATCAAGTTACTGCGTTTGCCCGCCATATTGATAAAGTCGAACCCCAAGACAATGTCACCGCTGTACAAGCTGACGTGATGAGTGCGGATTTTCCACAAAAATTACAAGGGTTTGATGCCGTTGTGAGTGCATATAACCCCGGATGGACTAACCCCAATATTGGTGAAGAATTTACACAAGGTTCTCAGGCGATTATTGAAGGGGGTAAACAGGCAAAAGTACCTTATCTGCTGATTATCGGCGGTGCTGGTAGTTTGTATGTTGCTGACAATAAACAGTTGATTGATACACCAGATTTTCCTAAAGAAATCTTTGACGGTGCCAATGCAGCACGCCATTTAATCCAAGCGTTAACAGACCGTCGTGATGTGAATTGGGCGTTTATTTCTCCGCCTGCCATGCTTGGTGTAACCGCTGGTTATAGTGAAGAGCGTACAGGAGAGTATCGTTTAGGTGACAACCACCTGTTGATGAACGGCGATATACCTGCAGGTATCAGTGTGGCGGATTTAGCGATTGCCATTGCCGATGATTTAGAAAATAAAACCCATCTGCATCAGCATTTTACAGCGGCTTCTATTTGAATGTAACCGACTGACTGAATTTAACTGAATGACTCACAAGGGCAAGGCTGCTATTGTTATGCAGCCTTGTTGCTTGCAAAAATTTGTTTATAATCTTTTCAATAATAATCCAGTGAAAGCCAACCTCACAAACTGCAAGCAGGTATGAGTTGAAACTGAATAATACCCAACACCCTTCAATCCTATCTTCCTTCAATTCCATCTTCAATATAACCTTCAATCCAATCTTAAAGCATACCAAATTTGCTGCGAGTTAAACTAACCTTTTTTTCTACGGATAATAGCTAGCTCTACGGATAACTGCAGTTAATTTATCCACGCTTCCTTTATATATCCGCAAGCTAAAGTATCCGCATTGTAGAGCGGTTAGAAAATTTCTCTATATTCTTATCAATTATAATTATTAAGCTTTGTTATTATTTTGTGGAATAATGTCACCATTCGATGATACTTGATAGGGCTTTATAGCATTTCATATCGAAAAAATGAAAAATTTTGAGGATAAGGACAAATTGTCCTAAATATTGTATAAGGTATTGTAATGAGAAAAGTTTCTGCTCTACTTATTTCGGGGTTTAGTATTAGCTTGCTATTAGCAGGTTGCCAGCAAAATACCACCAAATCTGCCAATGCGGCAACCACCAATGAAGCACAGACCAATGACGCTAAGAGCGGTGATTCAAAACCACTTGAAGAAGTGCGTATCGGATTACAAAGTTCAGGAGCGTTGGTGTATCTGCGGGAAAGTAAGCTGCTTGAAAAGTCGCTCGAAAAATCCGGCATCAAAGTCAATTGGGTGCAGTTTCAATCGGGACCGCCGATGCTAGAAGCGCTAAATACCAACAATATTGACTTTGGCACCACAGGGGACACCCCACCCATTTTTGCCCAAGCCGCGGGTAGTAATCTGGTGTATGTTGCCTATGAAAAACCTTCACCACAGTCTGAAGCCGTCATTGTCCCCGCCAATTCAACCTTAAAGTCAGTGGCTGAATTAAAAGGTAAAGCTGTGGCGGTGACTAAAGGCTCTAGTGCTAACTATACGTTACTAAAAGCATTGGAACGTGACAAATTGAGTTTTGCTGACATAGATGTCAAGTATTTACAGCCATCTGATGCCCGTGCTGCCTTTGAATCGGGGAAACTGGATGCTTGGACCGTTTGGGAGCCTTATCTGTCGAGTGCCAAAATTGAGCTAAAAGCGCGAGTTTTGACCGATGCTACAGGTCTTAAGCCCAATAATACATCGTTTTATTTGGCATCAACGGATTTTGCTCAAAAACACCCCGATGTGGTTAAAGACATTGTCAAAGCCATTGATGAAGCGGATAAAGCGATTACCGCTGACCCGGTAACTTTTAGCAAAATGATCCAAAAAGTCACCAATCTAAAACCTGACGTGGCGTTAGCCTCGGTGAAATCAAGAAATTACGGTGTCAACTATATCACCGATGACATCATTCAAGCGCAGCAGCAAGAAGCGGATACTTTTTATAAAAATAAATTGCTGCCAAAACAAATACAGGTAAAAGATATTGTCTGGTATCCACCCAAGTAAACCCTATTGCTAGTAAAAATATGGCTAGTAAAAAAGGGTAGGTAACCTTTATGACGCTAGCTTGCACTTACTACGTTGAAGCGATACAGCCGACAGTTAGGCTTTTAACAGTTAGCTTAATAAAGATAAATTTGCATTGAGAGATTGTTTATGAAAACGTCAAGTTTTGTTGCGGATAATTCAGTGGTCGCGGCATCAAAGCCGCTACCGACGAAACCGATAAGGGTGAATGCGCCAGTCAAGACATTGTCAACCCGCAAGGTTGTTAAAACCCTATTTGCGCGTACAGGGGGTTGGTGGTTGCCATTACTTATGTTGGCGGGTTGGCAACTGGTAGCAAGTTATCAATTACTGCCTGAGGCTTACCTTAAAAATATTTCGTCACCCAGTGCCGTTCTTCAAGCGGGCTATGAACTCATAAAAAGTGGTGAGCTTTGGCAGCATCTAGGCATTAGTGCGCTGCGAGCGTTTGCTGGGTTGTTGATTGGCGGGTTGTTTGGGTTGGGGTTTGGGCTATTGACCAGCACTTTGCCTGTATTTCGCACCTTATTGGATACCACCTTTCAAATGCTGAGAAACATTCCACATTTGGCATTAATTCCCTTGGTCATCGTGTGGTTTGGGATTGATGAAGCGGCAAAGGTTTTTTTGGTGGCAGTTGGCACATTTTTTCCGATTTATTTGAATACCTATCATGGCGTCCGTAATGTGGATAAACATCTGGTTGAGATGGCAAAAAGCTATGATTTAACGGGCTGGGCATTGTTTAAAGAAGTGATTTTACCTGGGGCATTGCCGAGTATTTTGGTTGGGGTGCGTTTTTCATTGGGCATTATGTGGCTGACGCTGATTGTGGCGGAAACCATTTCGGCCACCACAGGCATTGGGTATTTAGCCATGCACGCTCGCGAATTTTTTCAGATTGATATCATCATGTTTTCAATCTTGGTTTATGCACTATTAGGATTTCTAGCCGATTTTATTGCCAAAAAGCTTGAGTTTGTTTGGCTCAAATGGCACCCCGCTTACCAACAAGGAGCACACTGATGTCAACGCAATTGTCAGCACCATTGTCAGCGCCATCCAGAACGCCATTAAAAACCTCAACAGGATTGGCTTTAAGCTTAACCAATGTGGTCAAAAAATTTGACAATCGAGAAGTCATTAAAAACCTAGATTTGCACATTCAAAGTGGTGATTTTATCGCTATTGTCGGGCACAGTGGCTGTGGTAAATCAACGTTGCTACGTTTACTTGCTCAGTTAGAAACGGCGAGTAGTGGGGAGTTGACCGCCATGTCAATTGCCAATCAAGCAATGTCGCCTCAGGCATGGCGACAATCCACGCGGCTGATGTTCCAAGATGACCGATTATTGCCTTGGAAAACGGTACTGGAAAATGTGGGGCTTGGGCTAAAAATGCCAGATTGGAAAGCGCAAGCGTTGAAAGCGTTAGCGGAAGTCGGCTTGGCAGAGCGAGCTGATGATTGGCCATCGGCATTGTCAGGGGGGCAAAAGCAGCGAGTGGCTTTGGCCAGAGCGATTATTCATCGTCCCCAGCTGTTGCTACTTGATGAGCCATTGGGGGCGCTAGATGCGTTAACCCGTCTTGATATGCAGCAACTATTGGTCAAATTATGGCAAGAACATCGATTTACGGTGATTTTAGTGACCCATGATGTCAGTGAAGCGGTCATTACTGCTGACAGGGTGATTTTAATTGAACGAGGCAAAATTGGACTAGACTTGCCAATCTTATTGCCACATCCCCGTAATAACATGACTAAAACTGCGCCACTTGAGCAAATTGTTCTTGATAAGATTTTAGCGGTGCATTGAGTCTCCCCATCGGCAAATGACAAGCCACTGATACCTTTTGGCACTCTTTGGCACCCTTTATTTAGCAAAAGCCCATTAAAAAATTAATGGGCTTTTTTTATGCTCACATAATCAATCAAATGACATTCTCTTCATCACATTTCTTGCTATAGATAGCAAAATATCTTGGTTATCTTTGCGAAAAAAAATCTTTACCATGATGCCTTATTCAAGCATTTGGCGGTAAGGAATTAGCATGACGGATTTTAATCAGCCATGGTGCCAAACAACCCTGTTAATCAAGGGCGAGCGCTACTACTGCTGCAACAGGCAAAATTAATTGGGCTAAAAGACCCAAATAATTTTCTCTCTAACTTAAACGATATCAGCAGCAATCCAAAACAATTGCAGTTTATTGAAGTCGAAGGGCCGCAGACCGCAAGAGCGGTTGATGATGCTGATTTGGTGTTTAGCTATCCGCATTATTTGCGCTTAGCCAAAACCATTGACCCCAATCAAGCTTTAGTCTTTGATGATACCACCAATAACCGCTATGCGATTTTATTTGTCACTCGGGATGATTTTGCCCAAAAAAATCCTGAACGAGCCGAACAGCTGAAAAAATTTATTCACATTTATCAAACGTCACCCAACGTAAAACAAGTGCTTGACAAAGAAATCGGGGGGAAACTTTGGTTTCCAGGTTGGACCTCGTAATGCGTTAACAAGTTTTAGCCATAACAATTACAAAGGATCATGCTATGCAGTCGTTTACTCATATTACCCAAGATGACAGTCATTCATCACCTCCCTATATCCGAATCGACAAGGTCAATAAGTTTTATCAAGGACAAGCGCAAGCGATTCATGCACTAAAAGATATCTCGCTTGAGGTGCCAACAGGCAAAATTCTGGGTATTATCGGTAAAAGCGGGGCAGGTAAATCATCTTTATTACGCATTATCAACGGCTTGGAGTCGATTAGTGATGGTCATGTTTATATCGATGATAACAATGTGGCAGCACTTAGCCAAGCACAGCTACGACAGCTGCGACAAGGTATTGGTATGATTTTTCAGCATTTTAATCTGCTGTCGAGTAAAACGGTACAAGACAACGTCGCCTTGCCATTAAAAGTCGCCAAAGTAAGTCAGGCTGATATCAATAAACGTGTGGCGCAAGTGCTAGAGATGGTGGGGCTTAGTGATAAAGCATTGATGTATCCTTCCCAGTTATCAGGCGGTCAAAAACAGCGGGTGGGCATTGCGCGGGCGCTCGTGAATGAACCCAAAATTTTATTGTGTGATGAAGCCACGTCAGCACTAGACCCAGAAAGTACCCAGTTAATTTTGCAGTTACTCAAGCAAATTAATAAAAAACTTGGCATTACCATTGTGCTCATTACCCATGAAATGCAAGTCATTCGAGATATTTGCGACCAAGTGATTGTCATTAACCAAGGGCAAATCGTTGAAACAGGACCAGTGTGGAAAGTATTTGCCTCACCCATGCACACCATGACCCAAGAATTACTAGGCTATAATCAGTCATCCATTGATTTGGGTGAGGATAAACTCACCGACAAACACAGTGCCACTCATACTTTGCTCAACCTAAGATACGTTACCCCAAGAAAATCTGCCCCTGATTTAAAGGCAATTTTTGCGCAATTTGAAGCGCCCGTCTCTTTGTATCAAAGTCAAGTGGATACCATTCAAGGCTACTTGGTAGGCAATATCGTCGTTGGCGTCGCAACCACGGGTTTAGATGTCGCGCAATTGACCCAGCGCTTGGGTCATCAAATTTTGCATGTGGAGTTAATCGGTTATGCTTGAGTTGTTACTGACGGGGTTGATTGATACGCTGATTATGGTTGGCGTATCAGCGATTTTAGCGTTTTTATTGGGGTTACCGATCGCATTGGTATTGGTCAATTCAAGCGAGCAAGGTATTGCCCCATCATTTTTGACCAATCTAAGTTTGGGTTGGTCGGTGAACATTGTGCGTGCTATTCCCTTTTTGATATTGATGGTGGCTATTATTCCAGCCACTCGAATGATTGTCGGTACAAGCTATGGTGTGTGGGCAGCCGTGGTACCGTTAACCTTAGCCGCAACCCCTTTTTTTGCTCGAATTGCCGAAGTGAGTCTGCGTGAAGTTGACCCAGGGCTCATAGAAGCGGCACAAGCGATTGGCTGTAACCGTACACAGATTATTCGGTATGTCTTATTGCCCGAAGCATTGCCTGGCATTATTGCCGGGTTTACCGTGACGATTGTCACCATGATTAATTCGTCTGCCATTGCTGGGGCAATTGGAGCGGGGGGCTTGGGCGATATTGCCTATCGTTATGGTTATCAGCGCTTTGATGTGCAAATGATGGTATCAGTCATTGTCGTTTTGGTGACATTGGTGATGTTGGTGCAAGCCACAGGCGATAGTTTGGCTCAATGGGTCGATAAACGCCAATTGTAGCTCTGCAGATTTACCACTTTGATATAGCAAAAAATCAGCTAAATAATGCAGATATTGTTGTTTCACAAACGGCTTAATTTTTCGTTTAATGGGCTTATCGAAATGTCATCGATTTATCTGATTACACTAAATTAAGGAATAAAGATGTCTATCACTCAAAATTTCACTAATCAATCAAATCCAACTATCCCACTCAATATCGTTGCGGTATCGGGTGGGCTCAACACACCATCAAAAACCGAAAGTCTGGTACAAAATATTGTAGATGAATTGGCACAAGCCACGCCCATCAACGTACATTTTATCAAACTTAGTGAAATCGGGCCTTTACTCAGTGGGGCGATTTATCGTAACCAACTGCCAGAGCGAGTACAAAACGACTTGGCAGCGATTGAGGCGGCGGACGCCTTGATTGTAGGAACGCCAGTGTATCGCGCGTCTTTTACCGGATTGTTTAAACACTTATTTGACTTTGTGGAGCAAACCGCGCTTGTGGATGTGCCGGTATTATTGGCTGCCTCTGGCGGTAGCGATCGTCATGCACTGGTTCTAGAGCACCAACTTCGCCCATTGTTTAGTTTTTTCCAAGCCCAAACATTGCCAATAGGCGTGTATGCGACGGATAAAGACTTTACCCCAGAATACACCGTCTCAAGCCAACAGTTGCGTGACCGTATTGTGTTAGCGGTGGCGCGCGCGTTACCGATACTTGAGTGGGCACCCGCCAAAGGCCGACGCGCCCAAGCCATTAAAGAAAAATCAGCGCAAGCCAATCAGCAGTTAGGCATTAATAAACAAGTCGAACAAGCCGAAATATTACCCTCTGTGGCAGTGCCAGATTTATCGAGTGCCGAAGCCAGACTACACCCGCAAACTACTCAATCATCCCTTAAAAACCATCCATCCGTCTCCTAAAGGGCGCATGTCTTAGTGCGTATTAGCTGACATCACCAGCTCAGTATGAGTAAATACAACCCGAGCAACAAACTGCTTGGGTTATTCTAATTTTGTTTTTTTGTGTGAGTGATATATGTAATTTTGGAATATTAATTTGTTTGATAGGCGTTTGTTGTCCTAGGCTGCTCGGCTTACACTAATTTTATTCATTATCGGATTATTTGGGGCAACAGACTATGAATTTTCAACAACTTCGTATTATTCGAGAAACGGTACGCTGTGACTATAATTTGACCGAAGTGGGCAATGCATTATTTACCTCACAATCGGGTGTATCCAAACATATCAAAGACTTAGAAGATGAGCTTGGGGTAGGGCTGTTTGTGCGTAAGGGCAAACGGCTCTTAGGTTTGACCGAGCCGGGTAAAGAATTGTTGGTCATTGTAGAGCGGATGCTACATGATGCCAACAATATCAAAACCTTGGCTGAACAATATACCAGCCAAGATAAAGGCGAATTGACCATCGCAGCCACCCATACCCAGTCTCGTTATATTTTGCCGCCCGTTGTGCAAGCGTTTAAACAGCTTTTTCCTAAAGTGCATTTGCGATTGCTACAAGCCGCACCGCCAGAAATTGCGGCAATGCTACTTGATGGACGAGCGGATATTGGCATTGCTACCGAAGCCTTGTCAAGCTATAGCGAGCTTGTGACTTTTTCTTATTATCACTGGTATCATGCGATTGTGGTGCCGCCAAACCATCCGCTAACCCAGCTTGAACAGGTAACGCTTGCCGACATAGCCCATTATCCGATTATCACTTACATTAGTGGCCATACCGGGCGAACGATGATTGATGAAGCGTTCGCCAAAGCAGAATTACAGCCTGATATCGTGATGACGGCGTTGGATTCTGATGTAATAAAAACCTATGTGGAGTTTGGCATGGGCATTGGTATTATCGCGGATATGGCGTTCAATCCCAATAAAGACACCCAGTTAACATTACTCAATTGCGAGCCGCTATTTCATCAAAATACCACCTTGCTCGCGGTGCGACAAGGGCATTTTTTACGAGGATTTGGCTATCAGTTTTTAGCCTTGTGTAACCCTACGTTAACCCAAGCAACAATGCATGATGCCATACAACCTAGCAGCTAACGCTAAATCCTGATAAGCAAGTTGGCAAAACTTATCGCCTGTTACATCCGATGTAATACGCGTCAAATTCGCTTGTTGTCTCGCTTGCTGTGCTATTTTTAAGATTTGGGCTTGTTTATCTGATGTTGATATCAATTCATTTGACGATAAAACGCTTTATGGTGAAAACTGTAAAGCTTTTTTTATGTCACTGCTTTAGCGATTAAATTGATAGGGTTAGCAGCAAAATTATTAAGTATTTTTTGTGCTAACCAAAGCAGTTTTTGTTATTTTTTATTGCGCGATATTTGCTTTAAGCTTATGGCTACCGATAAACCGCCCATGACAAAAGGCGAGTTATCTTAATCAATTTTTGAGCTTACAAGCAGGGGTTACGATGAAAATTTTTTGGTTTATACCGACACATGGCGACAGTCGTTATTTAGGCACGAGTAAAGGGGCAAGAACCGTTGACCATACTTATATGAAGCAAATTGCCGTGGCAGCCGATAACCTTGGCTATGAAGGCGTGTTGATTCCGACAGGTCGCTCATGTGAAGACCCTTGGCTGGTCGCTGCTAGTCTCATTGATGCGACCACTCGCTTAAAATTTTTGGTGGCATTACGCCCTGGGGTGACGACACCCGCGCTTGCTGCTCGTATGACAGGCACCTTTGATCGATTATCAAATGGTCGATTGCTACTTAATCTGGTCACAGGCGGCGACGAACAAGAGCTTAAAGGCGATGGCATCTTTGAAGACCACGCGACGCGTTATCAGACAGCCAGTGAATACACCACGATTTGGCGAGAGATTTTAACCCGCTCGCACACAGGCGAATCCTTTACCTTTAACGGTGAACGCTTGCAAGTCGAAGATGCCAAATTGCTATATCCCCCTCTACAACAGCCATATCCGCCCTTGTGGTTTGGCGGTTCATCTGAGGCGGCGCAAACACTGGCTGCCGAACAGGTTGACAGTTATTTGACCTGGGGTGAGCCGCCTGCTGCCGTCAAAGGGAAGATTGAGCAGCTTAAAACCAAAGCCGCTGCCAAAGGTCGCACGTTAAGCTATGGGATTCGTCTGCACGTGATTGTGCGTGAAACCAATGAAGCCGCTTGGCAAGCCGCTGATGAATTATTAAGTCATGTCACTGACGACACCATTGCCGCCGCCCAAGCCAAATTTGCCCAAATGGACTCGGTGGGACAACAACGTATGGCAGCCTTGCATGGCGGTCGCCGTGATAACTTAGAAATTTCGCCCAACTTATGGGCAGGGATTGGACTGGTGCGTGGTGGCGCAGGCACGGCACTGGTGGGCGACCCACAAACCGTTGCCGCGCGTATTCAAGAGTATGCCGATTTGGGCATTGATAACTTTATTTTCTCAGGTTATCCACACTTGGAAGAAGCCTATCGGTTTGCTGAATTGGTTTTCCCATTATTACCGATTGACACCCAAAACAGCTTGGTCAAGCCAAATTTGACAGGACCGTTCGGTGAAATTGTCGCTAACAACTATGCACCCCCGCAACAAACCAGCGACACTGCAACCCCAAAAACACCCGCTACTGCCATACCCAAACACGCTATTGCCTCTTAAATTTATTTTAAAGACATATTAAAGGCGTCTTAAATGCTTGTGATAAAACGTGCTAACTAAGGCACGTTTTGCGTCTCGTCTATACCTATCTATATCTATTATCCGACAGAGTACGCGGAATCCACCCTAGCCATGATAAGCATCTTTTAACTGATAGACCTTTTAACTGATAAACACTTTTTTTAAAAGTGGTAGCCAGTTATAGGGTGAGATTAGACCAGCAAGCTACTTTGCTAAAGTTAATCATCAAAGTCCAAGGTCCCAAATTTTTTGAGGTCCCACATAGCAGGAAAAGTGATTTTTCTACACAGATTTTATATTTAAAAGTTAAATAATCTATTAATTGTAATGAGAATTTTTTAAATTAATGCTTCGGTTTTATGGTTTCTAGTATGTCATTTTTTAATCAATAGTTTAGTTTTGTAATTTTATGGGTGATAAAAGTTATTTTAACGCTTTTTGCTTTTTGCGGCTTATATAATAAAAAGGATTTAAATTTTAAATAATAAAACTATGAGATAAATAAATTTAAATCAAGCACTTTACTTAATGATCAACTAACTATAAGGGCAATAAAACATGACAACTGAAAACAACGAAAAACTTTCTTTATTAGATGATGTGGCATTGAAAGCACAAATGCTCATGGCAAACTTCAAAGAGGGCGCTAATGATGGCTATGACCATTCTGTCACCAGTGCCGGTGAAAAGGGCTTAAAATCAGGCAAAGTGTCTGAACTCACCGCCATCGCTCCCTTAACCAAAGATGGGGCAGCTCGTATCAAGCGAATTTTAGAAATCACCAAAGGCAATCTTGCAGGGGCGACCAATGTAGGCACCTTGCATGATTTGCGGTTGGTGTTTTTAGACAATGACACCAAGCTACTGTTTTGTACCGCCTATGATGGCGATTGGGACGCCTACATTAATGACTTTGCTACCAAAATTCCAGAACTCATGGACTTGATTTTTGGCAATGTAGAGGGTTGGCCTGGGATTAAAGACCCGACTGTCAAGCAATTTATCCTTGACCATCAGATTACCGCTACCGGTTGGTATGTGGGTGTGCCTCATCTGACGGTTCGTGATATTGCGCGTAATGACAAAATCGTGCGTGGCATCAATAAAGCCATTGAACAAGCCCAATAAGCCGACTTAGAACCTGTCTTCACTATATCACGTTTATCGTACTATTATAAGCATACTCTGAACGGGCAAGCTTTAGGTTAAAATTTCGATACAAAAGCCATTTGTTGCGTGATTTTTACCACAAGCCATATTTAGCGTGGTGTATGGTGAACAGGTTCTTAGCATCAAATTTTTGAAATTCTCTGCTAGGAACGACCATGAATAACGACAACCCAGCGAATGAAAGCCTACTTGGCAAATTAAAAACCCATCTACAAGATGGTATCGAGCATGGCATAGAGGCCATTAAAGACAAATTTGAACACAGTGATACACCCAGTGAAAAAGGTAGTGTCAAAGAACGGGTACATGAAGCGAAACAAAAAATCAGCACGCAGCTGCACAGCGTCACCACACGGGCAACGAACGCTATCTATCCCAATATCGCCACGATAGAGCTTGAGGATATTCAAGCCATCATCTTGCATGACCGCCCGGCGCCTTACTATGGCACGCTTGTCGCGCTAAAAGTCAATGACAGCAACGCGGGTCGTGAATTACTAAAATCGGTATTACCAAACGTCACAGGCTCAAAAAATTTCCAAAAAGATATGGATGCCAATTTGACCATTGTGATGACGTATGAGGGGCTAAAAGCCTTAGGCTTACCGCAAAGCTCGCTTGATTCTTTCCCAGAAAATTTCAAAACAGGTATGGCAGGTCGCTCCAATATCTTGGGTGACAAAGGCGATAATGACCCTAGCAACTGGCTTGCGCCATTTGGTGATAAAGGCGATATTCATATTTGCGGCGCGGTGATTGCCGATAGCCAAGAAAAATGGCAAGCCAAACTTGCCGAAATTAAACAGGCGTTTGCCCCTTATCTAGATGCCAGCCGTAACGCCATCGAAATCTTGGTGGAACATGATTTTGGCGCAGAGGGTGACGTCAAAAACGTGTTTGGTTATCGCGATGGTATCAGTAACCCAGAAGTTGATGGCAGTGGTATCAGCCTTGAAAATAACACCGAACGCCCGATTGCGGCGGGTGAATTTGTGTTAGGTTATAAAGGTGAAGCGGGCGTGGTACCCCCCATGCCACAGCCTGAAGTATTGGGAAAAAACGGTTCGTTTATGGTACTGCGAAAATACCGCAGTAATGTGGCTGACTTTCACCGCTATTGCCTAGAACAAAGCGACAATGACCCAGCTAAAGCCGATAAATTGGGGGCAAAAATGTTCGGTCGCTGGCGTTCGGGCGCTCCCATCACCCTAAGCCCAGATCACGATGATGAAGCCCTCGGCAAAGACAATGTAGCAAACAATAAATTTGACTACACGGATGATCCCTATGGCAAAGGCTGCCCATTTGGTGCCCATGCTCGCCGTATGAACCCACGCAATACCAAAGACTTTATTCTAAGCGATGTGCGTCTTCATCGTATTATCCGCCGTAGTGTATCGTATGGCGATATCGTGCCGCCCAACGTGACCCAAGACGACGGTCAAGAGCGGGGTTTATTTTTTATCGGTATCAACGCGCATGCCATGGACACGCTTGAGTTTTTGCAAAGCCAATGGATTAATGACGGTAACTTTATGAACCTTGGGGAAGAACGTGACCCAATGCTAGGCGTACACGCAGGTAGTGACGCTGATAGCGATGTATTCACCGTACCCGATGAGCCAATTCGTAAGCGTCATACCAATATTTTGCAATTTAATACCCTACAAGGCGGTGAATATCTTTTTGTACCAAGCTTGTCGGCACTTAAATGGATTAGTGAGCTTAACGAAAATTAATATTAGCGTAAAACTAAATAAAAAAAGGTTAGGAGCTTTTAGTACACCTAACCTGATAAAAATAACAAAGGACAATCATCATGTTAAATAAATTATTCGGTCGTCGTTATGCCAAGTTTGACCCAGCCATCGACCAGCTTACGAGTGACGATGAAAAAGCCATCGACCAAATCACTGCAGATATTCGTGACTATATCGGCAAATCAGACACGGTTAGCAAAATCAACTATCATACCCGAGATGCCCATGCCAAAGGCTACTGTGCGTTAAAAGCCAACTTTGAGATTTTACCAAAACTGCCCAAAGAATATGCCCAAGGTATCTATGCCAAACCCGCTCGTCATGAAGCGGTGATTCGTTTTTCTAACGGCTCATCTCGTGTGGCTGCTGACAACAAGTTGGGACTTTCTCAAGGGTTGGCGATTAAAGTCTTTGGTGTCAAAGGCGAAAAATTACTGCCAGATGAGCCAGATAGCCCAAACTTTGACTATAATCTGATTAATTTTCCTATTTTCTTTTGTAATACTATCCAAGACTATAGTTATATTTCACGGCTATTTTTACAATTAAATGATTATTTTGCCAAAGGTGCGAAAGGTCAAGCCAAGTTTGCCTTTGATTGGATTACCCAATATGGCAAAAAACTGCCATCCAAAGAATCCCTCAAGACTTTTAGGGCTTTTAGTAAATTTAAAACCATCAAACCGCAAAATACCTTGTTATACAGTTTTTACTCACAAGGGGCGGTGCGTCATGGCGACTATATGGCAAAAATCCGTGTCGCCCCGACCAAAGCGTCACAAGCCAAAATCAAGCGCCGAGATCTCGATGTCAACGCTACTAACGAGGCGATTCGTCCTTTGATTTTACAAGAAATCCGTGAGCATGATTATGAGTTTGATGTGCAAATCCAGCTGTGCCGTAACTTAAAAGACCAACCCATCAATGACTTGACCAAAGAATGGGATGAAAAAGATGCGCCTTTTGTGACCGTGGCAAAACTCACCATCCCTTGCCAAGATGTACCAGATGACGGCAATTTTGACATTATGGAACACTTGTCATTTACCCCGTTTCGTTGTATTGAAGCCAACCGTCCGATTGGTAATTTGCAACATGCGCGTCTTCGAGCTTATCAAACCGCTTCCACTACTCGCCATAGCTTAAACAATAAAAAACGTGTCGAGCCAACCAATCTAAAAGAAGCGTTTAATAAAGATTTTTATAACCTTTAATTAAAAAAACCTAATTAAAAAAATAAGGATAACAGACATGAAAGCACAACAAAATATTTTAGTCACTATTTTTGATGTACCAACTGAAGCCTACAAAGCCTTTACCGAGCTTAAAGCTTACAAAAGCAACGCTGAAACCTTGATTGCGCAAGCGTTACTCATTAAAAAAGAAAACGGTGTGATCACAACGATCGATAGCCTAGACCAAGGCGAACAAATTAGTGGTGGGGCGGTTATAGGCGGTCTGTTAGGCGCATTGCTTGGCGTATTGGGCGGACCTGCAGGTTTGTTAATCGGCGGCTCACTGGGTATGGTACTCGGTAGTGATGTCGGTGCGGCAGCGTCTTTTGCTCAATCATCGTTACTTGAATACGTTGCCCAAAATCTAAAAGACGGTGAAGTGGCGATTTTAACGTTGGTTCAAGAGCAAAACGAGCAACCACTCAACGACTTTTTTGCGCAGTATAACACGCATAGCCAACGCTTTGACGTAGCTCATGTACAAAGTGAAATCATCGCAGCCAAAGAAGCACATGACCAGGCGGTTAAACACTTGCAACAAGTATGGCGTGAACAACGCAAAGCTGACCTTTCGTCAAAATTGGACGCATTTCGTGATGAAATAAACCAAAAATTTCATCAATTGGGTGAAAAACTCAATCTCCATAAATAAATCAAAAACCGTTAGTGTTTGAACATACTAACGGTTTTTTTTCTTTTAATCTAATTAAAAATAGTCGACAGCAAATACGATAATACCAAAAAAAATTTACATGCCTCATCGATTATGAGGTTATAAAGTTGCGTATTTGCCTGTTAATCTAGGAGTATTGTATGTCAGAGTCGAATCCTCTTGTTAATTTTACCCATATCACAGTCGCAGGCAGTGGTGTTTTGGGCTATCAAATCGCCGTACAAGCGGCGTTTCATGGCTTTAAAGTCGTTGTGTATGATATCAATGACGAGGTACTCAATAAAGCCAAAACCAAATTTGCCAATATCGCCAAACGCCATCAGGATGATTTGGGCGAAACAGCCGAGCAAGCCAAACAGGCTGAGCAAAACTTGAGCTATACATCAGACTTAACAGAAGCCTTGAAAGACGCAGATCTATTGATTGAAGCGGTGCCCGAAGATGTCGCCATCAAAAAAGATTTTTATCAAAAAGCCTCCGCAGCCGCACCCGAAAAAACCGTATTTGTCAGTAACTCATCTACCATGTTGCCCAGTGATTTGGTCAAATTTACCGACCGTCCTGCCAAGTTTTTGATGATGCACTTTGCCAATGAGATTTGGAAGCGCAATCTTGCCGAAATTATGTCGCATGCCGATACTGACCCTAACGTATTTGATGCGGTGACCGCGTTTGCCAAACAAATCGGCATGGTGCCTATTATCGTCAACAAAGAAACCTCGGGCTATGTACTAAATTCACTACTCAATCCTTGGTTAAATGCAGGGATGCAGCTGTATATCCAAGGCATTGCTGACATTCAAACCATCGACAAAACTTGGATGCTTGGCACAGGCTCGCCGATGGGACCATTTGCTTTTTATGACATGCTGGGGCTAACTACCCCTTACAATATTTACAAGCTTGCTGTGGCCAAGGGCAAACAACAAGACCAAGCGGTCGTTGATATGCTTAAAAAAGAGTATATCGAGAAAAATAAACTGGGCGTGCCAACGGGCGAAGGATTTTATCAATACCCCAATCCCGCCTTTAAAAATCCTGACTTTTTAAAACCACCCAAAGCGGATTTATCCAAAGTACCCTATAAAAATATTACCGTGGCAGGCAGTGGGGTATTGGGCAACCAAATTGCGGTGCAATGTGCGTTTCATGGGTTTAACGTGACGATTTATGACATTAACGATGACGCGATTGCTAAGGCGAAAGCCCGCTTTACCGACCTTGCCAATCAGCATCAGCATGACCTAGGTGAAACCGATGCCCAAGTGGCAGCAGCTAGCAACAATTTGGCTTACACCACGGACTTGAATGAGGCGTTAAAAGATGCAGACCTATTGATTGAAGCGGTGCCAGAAAGCTTAGACATCAAAAAAGATTTTTATAGCAAAGCCTCAGCCGCCGCCCCTGCCAAAACCGTGTTTGCCAGTAACTCATCGACGTTATTGCCAAGCGTGTTATCAACCTTTACTAACCGTCCAGAAAAATTCTTGATGCTGCATTTTGCCAATCATATCCATATCCGTAATACGGTGGAGTTGATGGCGGCCCCAAGTTGCGACCCACAAGTCTATGCTGACGTCATCGAATTTGCCAAAGCCATTGCTATGCTACCGATAGCGGTGAAAAAAGAACAATCGGGCTATGTGCTTGATAGCTTATTGATTCCGTTATTGGTAGCGGGGTTAAAACTGTGGGCAAACGGCGTTGCCAACGCCGCAACCATTGATAAAACGTGGATGATAGCCACGGGTTCACCCTTTGGACCGATGGCGATTTTGGATAAAAATGGCATGACAACCAACTACAATATCTTTAATGAACTGGCAAAAACGGACCCTTCTTTGCAGCAGCCCGCTGAAAAGCTCAAAGCAGAACTGGTCGATACCAACAAATTGGGTGAAGCCACGGGTGAAGGGTTCTATCAATATCCTAACCCAGCTTATTTAGCGAAAGATTTTTTAAGCTTATCTGACTAAACTGCGTTTGGTAGAGGAGAATAAAAAAGGGTTAATTTACTAACTTGACGTATCTACCGTTGCCACTACCGACATGCCGGGCATCAATTCATTCAGACGACTTTGGTTGCCATCGATGTCGATGCGTACAGAAATGCGCTGTACCACTTTGGTAAAATTCCCGGTGGCATTGTCGGTTTTAATGACACTAAATTCTGACCCTGTTGCGGGGGAGATGCTTTTGACTACCCCCGTAAATTTTTGTTTGCCTAGGGCATCCACAGTAAACCACGCTTTTTGCCCGATTTTCATTTTATCAATTTGGGTTTCTTTAAAATTGGCAATGACCCACATCGATTTTGGAATGAGGTAAACCAACTGCGTGCCTTGCGTCACCAGCTGACCGGTACGGATATTGATTTGCCCTAATTTACCTGAGGTCGGGGCGGTGATTAAGCCATATTCTTGGTTGGTATTGGCTTGATTTAGCTGTGCATTGGCGCTTTTAATCTGTGCCACCAAACCAATCTTTGCTACTTCCGCGGTCTTTTGACCTTCGCGGGCGACATCGACACTGGCTATTGCTTGGCTCATCAGTGCTTCATTGTTTTTAACCGCCGCTTTGGCAGTATCGACTTCATTTTGTGACACGGCGCCAACACCGACCAAGGATTCAAGTCGTTTAAGCTGTTGGATAGACAATTCTAGCTGGGTTTTAACTTGTGCTACTTTTGCCTGCGCGGCTTTGACATCGGCTTTGCGCTGCTCGATGATTTGTTGCTGGTTGGCTAAATTGGTGGTCGCTTGTTCCAGACCTGACTCGGCTTGTACTACTTGCTGTGAGTAGTTAGCACTGCTGACTTTAACTAACGGCTGACCTTGTTTGACGTCCTCAAAATCAGTGACGTAGACTTTTTCGATATAACCATTAATTTGTGCCGACAATAGGGTGATATTGCCTTTGACATAACTATTTTCGGTTTGTTGCAGTGGGGAGTTAAACGGACCCAAATGCCATGCCCATAAAATTACCCCAACACCGAGCAAAAAAACCACCAACATGATAATTAAGGTAAGCGGTCTAGGGTTGATAATCTTCTCAGGCGCCTGTGTGGGTTTATCATCGCTGTCATCAGCTGGCGCATCATTTTGGGTTTTTGCTTCACTACTCATGAGTTGGGTTTTCCGTAAGCATTTTATTGATGATTAAATTTTATTTATCATTAAACTGTTATCTAAAAAAACAGTTATCTAATTGGGTCGCCTTGTTATACGCATCTAGCTTATCCAGTCTAAGTTTGCTTAATTGCTACTTTTTGCCGATTTTCAATGTATTTTTTGCGGGCGATATTAATCATACCCCAAGCAAATAAGAATGTGGCAATGTAACTGTTGACAGTAATGATATCGCCATACGCTTTAATCTGCGCTTCTCGCGTAACAATTTGGTTGAGGGATTGTTGGGCTTGTTGCTGCGATAAATTGTTGTCGGTGATGACGGGTTTAAACCCTGCTTGGTATTGTTGAAGCCGCTGGGTTACTGTGGCATCTGTCGATTGCATTTGCTGTAAAATACTTTGTTTATGATACTGGGTGCGCTGCTGTTGCAGGGTGCTATAAAAAGCCGAGCCTACCAGCCCGCCAAAGTTTTGGGTCGCACCAAACAATATGATAAAGGTGATGACATGATTAACGCTTTGTCGCAGCGTCAGCCCAAATCCCATCAATACCAATGGACCCATAAACAGTGAGCCTGCAAACGCGACTGCAAATTGACTGAGATAAAAATTTTGGGGTCGCACGTCACTGGTGAGCATATTGGCATCATACACACTGGCAACCGCTACGAGCAAAGTCGCCACCACCATCGGCGGAATCAAATGATCGCGTGAAAAGGTCAGGGCGCTGACTATCAAACCTGCCAACATACCAAAAAATATGACCGTATAAAAACCCACAAACTGGTCGGACATGAGACCTTGGGATTTTAAAAAATTCACCACCGCATAACTTTGCTCAGACATAATCAAACGCAGTAAAAAAGCACCGACCACAAAACGCAATAACGCAAAACTCCCCAGCCAGCGGGTCATAATCAAAGGATTTTTGCGGTAATGCTCAAAGAAAAAGCCTGACATCAACAGCGCCAAAGCACCAATGAGCATATACGCCAATAACGGTGAGTTTTCCCACCACAAAATCGACCCTTGTACCAACACCCCACACAGCAACCCAAAACCGGGCGCCAATAACAAAAAGGTGAGAATGTCTTTCTTTTCATACACTTCGATACGTAAACTTCGTGGCAACTTGACGGCAACCACCATCGCAAAACAACACAGCGCCAAACCGAACTCAAAGGTGTAAAGCCGAGTCCAGTCATTCACATTGACCAAATAAGGGGACATTATCCAAGCCAACGGAATCGCCAGCGCACTGACCCCAAAGCCAATATACAAACCTTGCAGGCGATACTTACTGGAAAAGGCTTGCATCACATAATAAAGCCCGAGTGAGGATAACGGCGCCGCGACAAAGCCTCCTATCGCCCTCACCAGTAAAGCCATCGGATAGTTTTGCACAAATATATGAATAAACATCACCAGCATAAACATCAGCAGGGATATTTCAGAAAACCAGCGTAATCCAAATTGTTGACGCGCTTTAAATAGCAGCAGGTTGGCGCTGACATTTGCCATCACATACACAGCAGGTATCCAAGCCACTTGTGAGGGTGTCAGCGCATATTCGCCTTGGATTTGCGGTAAATTGGCGGTAATAATGCCGTTGCCCAAGCCACCACAAATTGCAATAAAAACGCCGATGACAAAGTACACAATGCTTTTTGATCGAGAGTGAGCAATACTCGGCGGGGAACCGGGTAACGCGGGTTTTTCATCCTCGGTCCAATTGGGTGGCGTTTCTAAGATTCTAGGTGATTTCAAAGGGTGGCTCGATTTTGATACTGTTAAGACAAGAGAGGTTGGCTATAGTGTAATCAAAAATAGGCTTAGCGTCAGCGACAAAATAGTTCGATAAATGTGACATGGACTAACGCTATGCTAGTCATCATTACCCAAGCCTTCATTATCCAATCAATCATTATCTCACTGGTCATTGAAACCCATCAGGCAAGCTAAAGGTCAAATTCATCCAGTAAATACACACAGTCGATTAAGGTCTAACATTTTTAAACAAAAAAAACGATTTTTTTGGCACATAAGTATTTTTTAGTTGCCAAAATGCGCTAGGCTATCTGTTTATTCATCACTGATTTACCACTACTATGAACCCGCTTTATCAAACCGATTTGCCGACACTGGGGCGCAATACTGACATTGACCACCATGCTGAGTTACAAGTGTTGCAGCGTATCAAACGATTTTTATTGCCCCGTGATTTTGAGGTGTCAAAGGATTTATTGCAACAGATGCAGCAGGGGTACGGTATCGCAGATCAGCCTGTCGATGCGCTGTTATCCAGCGGTATCAAATTTGCCAAACCTCTGCAGCAATTGATTTTGCATGAGCAAGGGATAGCGCAAACGGGTAATGTATCGGCAGCCAAAGCGTTATTGCAACAGCCCGCGTTTGAGGCGCTATATCAGCAGTTTTGCCAATATCCGAGTTGGTATGATGCCAAGCTTGCCGAGATTGGCGCAATTGCCTATCGGCGCTATCCGTTAATGCTGATTTGGTTACTGCGTAATGTCGCGCTAATGGCAGGGTATAGTATCCCTGCGCTCTCATTACCACTCATCAAAACAGGGGCGTTAGTGCATGATGCATTGCCAAGGCTCATGCGAACCTATGCGTATATTTTGGCAGTGTCTGAGTACCCAGCGATTAGCCGCAACCAGCAACCCCCATTGGCAATTGGCACAGAAGGCTGGCGACAAAGTCTGCAAGTGCGTCAGATACACGGTCTGGTAAGACAACAATTATGCAGTCATGATTGGGACAGTGACTACTGGGGGGTACCCATTAACCAAACCGATATGGTGGCAACCCACTTGCAGTTTTCGCTACTCATTATGCGCGGACTAAAATTACTGGGGGCAAGAATCAGCGCCGAAGAGTCACAAGGCATCATGCACTTATGGCAACTGGCAAGTTGGTGGATGGGGATTGAGCTGGCGCGCATTCCTGAAGATGAAACCGAGGCGTGGGCATGGCTTTATAGCTATTTGGCAACCCAGCAATTAGATTTTGAATTTGGTAAACCCCTCGCCAAAGCGCTGCATGATTTACCCTCGCAAATTATGGGTGAGGACAACAGACGTGGACAGCTGGTTGAGCAGGTCAATGCCAGTGTCACACGGACTTTAGTGGGTGATGATATCGGCGATGGCTTGGGACTGCCTAGGCCAAAATGGCGCTATGGCGTGCTTGTCAGTGTGCCGATTCTATTTGGGCTTGATACCGCACGAGCGCACAATGCGGCTATTGCCAAAAGATTGGCGCAATTTCGCGCCAAACGCCAAGATAACATGAACTGGTGGCTCAAAAAGCACGATAACTATTACCAATAAGCTAGCACATACCAATGAACTAGCTCATACGATGTTACTAATTTACCAGAGTGATAGTAACGGTTATCTATGCCGAGTTATATAGGCAAAGTTATCCATACAAGGTTGTCTAGGCATTGCAATCACTAGGCTTTTAAAATCACCTTCATCATGTTCCAAAAGGTCTTGCCATACGGTGGTTGGAGCAAATGCGCGAAATTAAGGTGACTTTGTTTAAACACCGCTTTTGGATGAGAGAAGGTGTCAAAGCTATATTTGCCGTGGTAACGCCCCATCCCTGATGCCCCGACACCGCCAAACGGCAGATTTTGCTGGGCAATGTGAAAAATCGTTTCGTTAACACACGCGCCGCCACTCACTGTATGCTCGAGCACGTAGTCGGTGTCGGCTTTGTCCTCGCCAAACACATACAACGCCAGTGGGCGGTCACGCTCATTCACATACGCCACCGCTTGCGCCAAGTCTTGGTAGGACACCAGTGGCAATACAGGGGCAAAAATCTCCTCTGTCAGCAATTTAGCATCGCTGGGTAAATCGGTGACAATCATCGGCGGGAAAAATCCAGTCTCGATATTCACTTCATAATCGGTCAGTGGAATGATAGTGGCACCGCGCTGTTTGGCTTCATCGAGATAACCTTGCACGCGGCTGGCTTGTTTGGGATTGATGACAAAGCTATAGTCAGGGTTGTCTGCAAGATTGGGGTAGTGGGCGTCAAGCCATGCGGTTGATTGTTCGATAAAGGCGTGTTTTTTATCCGCCTGCATCAACACGTAATCAGGCGCAATACAGGTCTGTCCTGCGTTCATGGTTTTGCCTGTCCATACGCGGTTGACAGTTTTTGCCAAATCAGCGCTCGGCGTCACTACGACAGGAGATTTGCCGCCCAGCTCAAGGGTGACAGGGGTCAAATTCTGTGCCGCGGCTTTCATGATATGTTTGCCCACTGCGGTAGAGCCGGTAAAAAATAAATGGTCAAACGGTAATTGGCTAAAGGCTTGTGCGACTTCGACATCCCCTGTAATTAAGGTCACTTCGTCTGCGGCAAAGTATTTGGGTAACGCATTAGCCAGCCACTGCTCAAAATTCGGTGAGGCTTCTGAGACTTTGAGCATCGCACGATTGCCTGCCACCAATGCGGCAGCCAGCGGCGCAATCACCAAATACAGCGGATAGTTCCAAGGTGCAATAATGCCTACGAGTCCTAACGGCTGTGGCTGGATATAGCTACGAGCGGGCAAAAACCAAATCCCAGTTTTGACCGGTTGTTTGGCAGACCAAGCTTTGCCGTGCTTTTGTGTATAACGAATCGCTTCAAGCGTTGGGAACAGTTCAAGCATGGTGGTTTCAGCCGCTGGGCGCTGTCCAAAGTCGGCATGAATAGCGGTGATAATCTCGCTTTGGTTATCCATCACCAACTGTTCTAATTTTTTTAGCCGCGCACTACGAATTGACCAATCAACATATTGGTCTTGGCGGCTAGCCGTCCGCATGATGTCAAACTGCTGCTGCATGGTATTGATAGTTGCATCCGAATTAATTGCATCCCAGTTGTCTTGAGGTGTCATGTGTATTATCCCAATCATTTAGTTAAATTTTAACTCAACATAGCAGTTAAGCCGGTATCTTGCTAGCATCTTTTTGAACTAGCGTCGCGTTTTGGCTCGTGGTATCCGCAGCATGCGGTAACTGGGCTGATTTGTGTGGAATATGGCTCATGGCATGCTCTGTCAACGCCGTTATGGTGAGGCTTGGGTTGACGCCCAAGTTGGTCGAGATATTGCCGCCATCACAGACATAAAACCCTTGATAATTAAACAATCGGTGGTACTTATCGACCACGCCATCTGATGCAGAATTGCCCAGCGAAATCCCACCCATACAATGCGCGGTGGTTGGGATGTTCAAAAATACTTCCGACAACACGCCATAACCGATTCCTCCCATTTGGGTTGCCATCTGCTCTGCAAACGCGCTCGCTTCTGGGATAAAGGCGGGGATCGCAGGCCCATAGGTTTGCATCTGGTAGCGACTACCCAACCAAGCCCGCCACCACGGGCTTTTTTGATAGCGCATTTCAAGCGCATACGGCGTGCTTTGCATACATAGCAAAATAAGGCTTTGTTTTGCCATATTATGCGGTCGAAATGCACGCCACGCCTGACGGGGCTTGACGATAAACTGCACTATAAAACACCATAACCAAACCAGTAGCGACATTTTTTTGCCGTTTTTATAATTGCTTAACGTCGCCAAAAAGGACGCAATATTAAAACCTTCAGGATAACGCGTCGCCTCAATATGTGTGCCATCACCCAAATAAATCCCAGAGCCGATAGCCACGCCATCGCTCATGGCGCCATGTTGCTCATCCAAAAATCGTACGCCTAGCAAAGATTCAGCATTGGTATAGATACGCTTGCCAAGATAAGGGGAAATATGGGGCATATTGCCTTTATGGCGCTGCTCAAACAGCAGTTTTTGGCTACCGAGGCTAGAGGCTGACAGCACAATTTGTTGGGTGGCGATTTGATACTCACCTTTATCCGCTGATTGCAGCGTCACCCGATAGCCTTGCGAGCCGTTTTGATAGGCAGGGTCGCTTGATGATTTGCTATCATCAGTTATCGGTACTATATCCGTGACTTTGGTTTCAGCGAGCAGGGTAGCGCCATTTTTTTGGGCAAAATACAGGTAGTTTTTATCTAGGGTATTTTTGGCGCCATAACGGCAGCCAACCATACAGCCACCACAGCCTATACAAGGGCTGCGCTTAGGACCTGCGCCACCAAAATACGGGTCACCATTGACAGAGGGGTGAGCATACTTGTCATGTTCACTAAAGTAGGCGCCCACATCGGTAAGATAAAAACTATCACCCACGCCACTTAGGTTTGCCATTTTTTGTAGCATCAAATCTGCGTTGCCGATTTTTTTGTTTTGGCTCACGCCTAGCATGCGTTTGGCGGTCTCATAATGTTGTGGCATCACCGCTTGCCAATCGTGAAGCCCTGCCCAGCTACCTTGTTGCCAAATTTTGTCTTCTGGCTGTAATAAGGTGTTGGCATAAGTGATTGAGCCACCGCCCACTGCATTACCATGCAGCACCATGACATGCTTAAATAGCTGAAGCGAAAAAAAACCTTTGTACTTGAGCGCAGGCAACCACAAAAATTGCTTGATATCGCGCACGGTTTTGGGCATGGTTTCAGGAGAAATATGCTTGCCTTGCTCAGCGATAATCACGCGATAGCCTTTTTCGGTCAGTCGCATCGCCGAGACGCTACCGCCAAAGCCTGAGCCTATGACCAAAAAATCCGTATCAAATGATTGACCTTCCATGTATCGCTTTCCTTATCGTCCTTAACTTAATTAAATAGTTATCTTGAATAGTTGTCCTTATAGCTGACCTACCGCGGGCTACTTTGCAGTGGCTTTTTGGCTGTATCTGTCTTTGTATAACAGCGGTTTAGCGCTAAACAGTTCAACGCGCCACCTGATTAGGGTATACTAATTTTTCAGCAGGCTGCTGCAACTGTGACATTTGGGTTCGTTTTGTTTTGATAAGTTAAGTTAAAGGATTGAGTTGAAAGGATTAAAGCGTGCCAAAGTCAACCTTCACACCGCTTCCATCGCCCACGGGTACGAGTATTGAGTCGAGCTTGAGTGATTTTGGACAGCAGGCGCATATCATGGGCAATGCCAACACCGTGGTCAGACGTTCGCTCGCCATAGCGCTGCTCAAATTCATGGAGTCCACGCCATTTGCTGATATCAGCGTCACCGAGCTGACCCAAAAGGCAGGCGTGAGTCGCATGGGGTATTACCGCAATTACGATAGCAAACTTGCGTTACTCAAAGACTATTTGACGCAGATTGAGGATGATTTTCCTTTTATCGACTTGACGGCGGCAAGCGAGGGCGAGTTTTATGCGTTTTTGGTACGCGTGTTTGACTATCTGAGCAAGTTTGAGTTATCAACCAAGATTTTGCTCAATCAAGGCTTTGAAGGGCTGATTTTAGACACCCTCCTTAATAGCAAAATTTTTGTCGAATACCGCAAAAAGCAGTCATTGACTTGCCAAGCTATGACAGCAACACAGGATAAAAGCGGGGAGTACAATCTGGTATTCGCCTCAGGAATGCTGTATCACACCTATATTCATTGGGTGCGGCAAGGGCAAACAGAAACGCCACAGCAACTAGCAAGCTGGCTCATGGCGGGCGGGTTTTATCGGTTATTTCACCCTAATGATGACTAAACTGATGACTAAGCAGATTGGGTTTTATCAAACGCTATCACCATCCCCATACCTACTAGCATGGCGACAAAAAATACCACCCCTTGCCAGATACCCATGCCCATCAGAACCACCGCAGGGGCAGGGCAGATACCAGCGATGCCCCAACCGATACCAAATATCATCGACCCAATCGCCAAGCGCTTATCAATACCGCGGCGAATCATTGGAAACGGCGCACCCGATAGGCTGGTCTTTTTTAAGCGACTTAAGTTAAAACCGATGGTCGCGACAATGAGCGCGCCAACCATCACAAACATCAACGCAGGATTCCAATCGCCTGCGAGGTCAAGAAAGCTTTGCACGGTTTTTGGGTTTGCCATATCACTGACAATCAAACCCGTACCAAAAACCAACCCACAGATAGCACTGATTAATAACACAATTTCTTTTCGCATGATATATGCCCCTAACGTCTCAATTAAATCAATGACAACAAATGACGACCGATAAACACCGTCACAAACCCTGCGGACATAAAGGTAATGGTGGCCAGCAGTGAGCGCGGTGAAAAACGTGCATTGCCACAGATACCATGACCACTGGTACACCCTGAGCCCATCCGCGTACCAATACCTACTAGCAAACCTGCGATAATGTACAGCCAAGGCGATGAGGTTACCTCAATGGTTGGCAAGTTAAAGAACATAGCAAACACCCAAGGCGATACCAGCAAGCCCACAAAAAACGCCAATTGCCAAGCAAAATCAGGTGAGTTTGGCTGCCAGAGACTGGCGACAATGCCACTGATGCCAGCAATCTTGGCAATACTCCACCAAAGCATAACCGCAGAGAGCCCAATCAACATGCCACCCACCAATGGATGACTATAATCAGCAATAGAAAATAACAACATACGCCACCTAAGCATTTCACAATAATATATATTATACAATATTGTATAATATATGGCGAATTTATGGTGGATTTTTTTTAAAACGGGGGAATAATCAACGAAAAACCGTCGACCAACGCGCTTTTTGCAAAAAAACTATGTTAGATTAAATCTAGATTAAAACAAATACAAAACCATGATGATAGGGCTTAACGGCTTAACAGTTTAATAAGGCAACACATGTATAAACTCACCACATACATACCGACGGATTATCTAGAGGCTGTAAAGCAAGCCTTGTTTGACGCAGGGGCAGGGCACATTGGCAACTATCAGTATTGCTGTTGGCAGGTGTTGGGTACAGGACAGTTTATGCCATTGGCAGGCAATCAAGCCTTTATTGGTACCACCAATCAATTACAAACAATCGAAGAATGGCGAGTCGAGATGGTGGTTGCAGATGAGCGCATCAAAGCGGTAGTGCAAGCCTTAAAACAGGCACACCCGTATGAAACCCCCGCTTATGATGTGCTAAAGCTTGAAGATATTTAATCATCCAGTTTATCCTCACCCGATGACTGATTCGCTTACCTATCTACTTACATGCCTAAGGTTATTAAACGCCTTTTTTGCCTCGACTACAAGTGAAAATTATGACCAGAATGTAGGGCAAAAAGCGATTGTGGCTTGGGTTTAAATGGTCTATAGTCAATAGTAAATAATTTGTTACACTTTACTTCAACCCATCAGCCGACCATTGAATTTAAGGAGTGAGACATGGCAAATCCCCCCAATAGCACAGCGACAAATAGTGTTAAAACTGACAGTACCAAAACTGACAATGCCAAAACGGATAAAGCGAAGCCCCAAAAGTCGCAGCCTACCAAGACCCTAGCTACAAAGACCCTAGCTACAAAGACCCCAGCGCGCCGCAGTACTAAAACACCAGCGACCGAGCGTATTGACCAACCTTATGAGACCGACCCCACAGTGTTGCTTGAGCAGTCGCAGCAAGCAGGGGTGAGTGAAAAAGCCAATGCCAAAAAACGCGCCATCGAGAGCATCATGAATCAAGACCTAACTACAGGCGATGTCGAGAAAATGGCAGAGCACTTGCAAGCGCTGATCAATGGTATGTCCAACGATGAAATCAACGAAGTCAAAAAACTATTTGGCAGCCAAACCACTAGCGTGCAAAGCAAAATCAACAAAGACGACGAATTGGCTGACAACTGGCGTGAAGGCGGTTATCCCTACAAAAACCGTATGTCACGCAAAAACTATGAAGCCCAAAAATACGAGCTACAAGTTGAACTATTAAAACTGCAAAAATGGGTCAAAGATAGCGGGCAAAAAATCGTCATCATCTTTGAAGGTCGTGATGCCGCAGGTAAAGGCGGTACCATCAAACGCTTTATGGAACACTTAAATCCGCGCGGTGCCAAAGTCGTTGCCCTTGAAAAACCCACCGAGCAAGAAGCGGGTCAATGGTACTTCCAGCGTTATGTCCAGCATCTACCGACCAAGGGCGAAATCGTGCTATTTGACCGTTCATGGTATAACCGTGCTGGCGTCGAGCGTGTCATGGGTTTTTGTACCGAAGACCAATACAATGACTTTATGCGCCAAGTCCCAGAGTTTGAAAAACATCTGATTAGCTCAGGTATTCATTTAATCAAATTTTGGTTCTCAGTCAGTCGTGAAGAGCAGCGTCGCCGTTTTGCCGAGCGTGAAGCCCATCCGCTCAAACAATGGAAACTCTCACCCATTGATAAAGCGTCACTTGACAAATGGGATGATTACACCCTTGCCAAAGAAACCATGTTCTTTAACACCGACAGTGCAGAATCGCCTTGGATTGTCATCAAGTCAACCGATAAAAAACGCGCGCGTTTGAATGCGATGCGCTATGTATTAAGCAAACTACCTTACGACAATAAGGACCCGAAAGTGGTGGGGACAGTTGACCCATTGATTGTGGGTCGTGCAGGGGCTTTATATGAAAAAGGCGAATATAACGAATTGGCAGTACCAAATATCTCATTCAATCACCACAAATAATTGCTCAGCAAACTGATGCAATAAACATCACAACACAACAACCCCAGTGCATGGCATTGGGGTTTTTAAATATAAAGATAGCAGCAAGTAGATCGCTACCATTGCTACCAAAACATTGCTGCCAAAAGGTGGGGACATATCAAACAAGCCAAAACCATATTTTTTTATCGACAATCGCCTATTTTTCGTCAGCCAAAGTCAAGCCAGCCAAATTCAAGATAGACGGCAAGCGTATTCAATACCCCCGAATTTTGTTAAAATAGGCAAAAATTTATTCAGCTGAGGGCCCCATGAATTCAAATAACTCAAACAACTCGACAACCAACCAATTACTGTTTAGACAAGCCAAAGCCCATATCCCTGGTGGGGTGAATTCACCTGTGCGGGCATTTGCAGGCGTGGGGGGTACACCTGTCTTTATCAGCCGTGCCCGTGGCAGCAAAATGTATGATACCGAAGGCAAACCCTACATAGATTATGTGGGCTCATGGGGACCGATGATTTTGGGTCATGCGCACCCCCATATTATCGAAGCGGTCAAAAATGCGGCAGATGATGGGTTAAGCTTTGGTGCGCCCACCACGTTTGAGACCACGGTGGCGGACAAAATCTGTGAATTGATTCCCAGTGTTGAATTAATCCGTATGACCAGCTCAGGCACTGAAGCCACCATGTCCGCCATTCGGCTAGCACGTGGCTATACAGGGCGCGACAAAATTGTCAAATTTGAAGGCTGTTATCATGGTCATAGCGACAGTCTACTGGTCAAAGCGGGTTCGGGCATGCTAGATATCGGTGAACCCAGCTCAAAAGGCGTCCCTGCCGATTTTGCCAAACATACTATCACGATTCGTTACAACGACCCACAAGCCATTAAGGACTGCTTTGCGCAATTTGGCAATGACATCGCTTGTGTGATTGTCGAGCCTATCGCCGGCAACATGAACATGATTGTACCCACGCAACAATTTCACGATACTTTGCGTGCCGAGTGTACCGCGCATGGCGCCGTGCTAATTTTCGATGAAGTGATGACTGGGTTTAGGGTTGGCTTACAGTCAGCGCAAGCCCATTTTGGTATCACACCAGACTTGACTACGTTTGGTAAAATCATCGGTGCAGGTCTGCCAGTTGGGGCGTTTGGTGGTAAACGTGAGATTATGGAGTGTATCGCGCCGTTAGGCGGCGTGTATCAAGCAGGCACCTTATCGGGCAATCCACTGGCGATGCGTGCCGGTATTGCCATGTTTGATTTGCTCACGGCTGAGTGTTTTTATGACGCATTAAGTGAAAAAGTCGTTTACTTGACTGATAATCTTGAACAGTTGGCGAAGGATGCGGGTATTGGCTTTAAAACCACGCGCTGTGGCGGTATGTTTGGGATGTTTTTTACTGATAGCGATACATTGCCACAAAACTTTGAAGAGGTGTGCCAATGCGATGCGCAAAAATTTGCGACATTCTTCCACGGTATGCTCGATCGCGGTGTGTATCTTGCGCCATCCGCCTTTGAGGCAGCATTTATAAGTAGTGAGCATTCGCAAGAAGACTTGGATGCGACCTTGCAAGCGGCAAAAGAAGTGTTTAGCGAAATGGCGAAAGTATAACGGTTGCACATAAAAAATTTGCCAAAGGATTTTTAATTGCGTTTGGACGGTTGCCTTTGGTGAAGTTTGCCAAAGGTCAGAGCGCAAATAGTGATTTAAAGACTATCAATTTTCAATCAAATAGATTTTAGAGAATAAAAACCACCCATGCGACAACTCCCCCAAGCGTTAACCCCAGAATCTATTGCACAGCGTAATCTTGAAGAAAGTCAGCAGCCGCAACACTTTTTTGATGCTTTTGCTCAGTCTGTCACCCTCTATCGTGATGACGACATTTGGGTAATCGACAAACCGCACGGGCTGTTATCCGTCGATGGTAAAGCGTTAAAAGTCAGCCTACAATCGCGCCTGCTCAAAGCCGACCCCAACGTCAAACTTATTCACAGACTTGATATGGACACCTCAGGCATTATTATTTTTGCGCGTCATAGCGAGGCGCAAAGCCATATCAGCAAACAATTTATCGAGCGTATTCCGAGCAAAGAATACCAAGCGCTGGTCTGGGGAACGCCGCCACAGCAAGGCGAAATCGATGTGCCGGTGCGCTACGACCCACCACAAAAACCCAAGCATATCGTCGATATGAATTGGGATAAACGCGCCTATACGAAATATGAAACCTTGCACCACGAACTGCGTGAGGGTAAGGCAGTTAGCCGTGTCGCCTTGTATCCTGTCACAGGGCGCAGTCATCAACTACGCGTCCATATGCTCCATATCGGACATGTGATGCTTGGCGACCCCATCTACGCGCAAGATGTATTGGACGGTCAAGCGTTTGATTTATCGCCTAGGCTTTGCTTGCATGCACGCAAATTGCGTTTAAAGCATCCCAATACGGGTGTGTGGATGGAATGGGAAAGCCCCGTGCCGTTTTAACCGCGTGGGAATTTAACAAGCTAACTTTGTTAATTACCCATGTTGGTGCAACCAATCAAGGGTTTGCTGCCAAAGTAGCTGGTTTTGTCGGCTAAAAAATTTCATATGACCGATATGCTGTAAGCCATAATCTTTGGGTTGTAGCGTTCGGGTGGTGGCTTGCATGTTGGGAAACACCCGAATCATATCGGCGACATTCTTATCATTGGCGATATCATCATCGGGCGCATTCACCCACATAGCAGGCAAGTTAACCTCATTGTAATAGTGGGTTTTCACTGTTTTACCAAAAGCGGTTTTGATATAGCCTGCGCCATTGCACCAATCTCGCCACTGTTTGGCGACATTTTTGGGCAAATCTTCGCCCATGCCAATTTTGCTTGATTGGGTATAGCCAAACAACACATTGGACACGGGAATAAATACATCCATAAACCACATGGCTTTGGCACGATACGGCATCGCCATATTGCGGATTTGCCCAGACGAACAGGCAACGTTAAACACGGATGTGAACTTGTGATGATTGGGCATCAAACCAAATAATTGACCGCCTGCGCTATGACCGACCAGATGATAGCTGGTATTGGGAAACTCTTGAATCAGCCTATCAAGCACCGCAGTCATATCGTAGCGTCCCCAGCTAATCAATGATGCATTAGAGTGCTTGAGGTCACCTTGCATCGACTCGCCAATATCTTCATTGTCATAGCTGATGACGCCATAGCCATGCTCCATTAAATACTGTGCAAAATTTTGATAAAACTGCCGTTTGATACCTGTTGCGGGCGCAATCATCACTGCTGCTTTAACCGTATCGGGACGAAACACAGTCGCCGCCAGTGTGGCAGGGTGTTTGGTGGCTATTTGAATGGTTTCCTGGGTAGGGTGTGAGGCTAAGGCTGACGGTGTTTTTAGATTTAGGTTCGACATGACGGTTATCTTCCTTGGTAATCAACTTTTTATACAAGCTTATACGAGCGCTTTTTATACGAGTACTCAGCCAAATGTTGACAAATGATGATAAGACTCGTTTAAAACCGACTATAGCAAACAATTTATCGGTGCAAAAAAGTTATCATGAACATAACAGTCATAAAAAAAGCAATCAGCGGCGGCTAATTGCTTGCTTGAATCGTTGACGAAAAAACTAAGGGGTTTTCACAACAACTTTTTGGTTGGTGTTGATTAAAATCTCAGAAGGTCCATCAACGGTAACGCGCACTTGGTTATTATTAGGGCGCTGTGAGCGAAAATATTGGTCTTCAGCAGGGGTACAGCCCAAGCAGCGATCGAGTGCCGCCAGTGGCTCAAGAATCAGCTTGCGTTCTACCTGATCGATTTCATCGTTATAGATGGTAAATGGCATACTGGCAATCGCTGTCACCACGCCGCCCACCACTGCCAATGCGCCCAATGGCTTACCCACAATGGTATCAGCGACCATGGAACCATAGGTTGGACCAAAATCTTTTTCATCAATTTCGGTAGCGGCAAAGCTGCAAGTCGTCGTTGCAACCATCAAGGCTACGGCTGACGCAATCGTATTTAATAGTTTCATAGCAGGTTCCTAACTGGCAGCAAGCCCCCATTAACGAGGTAACTAGCTAACTAACTAAATCAATGAATAAATAAATAATTAGGCAACTAGATAACCAAATAACTGGGGTTGACTGACAGGTTGTACCTAACAAGTTTTGCTAGGTTGTTGCTGAATAGTTCAGGAACATTACATCAATTTTGCCAAGAATTATCAAGTAAAATTGTCTTTGCCGCAGGTTTTTTTACGTTAATGGAGAGCGGTTATTTCTTAAGCAGTTTTTTGAGGGGGTTTTTCACTGTTTTTTTGTGGGTTATCAGCGGCTGGCAAGTGGGACAGAACGTGCTGGCACGCTGATTGATTTTGACATTTTCGATGGTAGTGCCACAGCTCGGACAATCACCGCCTTTATGCCCATACACCAGTAACGTCTGCTGAAAATATCCCGTTTTTCCATCCGCTACGGTAAAATCTTTTAACGTTGAGCCGCCTTTTTCAATCGATGTTTGTAGGACTTGTCGAATATGGGCGACCAAGGTGATGAGCTGTTCGTGGCTGATAAGATGAGCAGGGGTCAACGGATGAATTTTTGATAAAAATAGGCTTTCGGTTGCATAGATATTGCCCACACCGACCACAATCTCTTGCGCCATAATCACCGATTTGATGGGGCGCTCAATCGGTTTTTTGCGATTGTGGATATGGTGATATAGATAGTCAGCGCTAAAATCGTCTGACAACGGCTCCACCCCCAAATGCGTAATCAGCTTGTCTTCATAGTCATCCAGCCACAGTAACATGCCAAACCGCCGTGGATCATGATAATGCAGTTGGGTGAGTTTTTTACCATTATTAAATGTCAAAATCACGTGATCGTGTTTACGCTTGTCAAACCCCACAGGATGCTGCTGTAAGCTACCCGACATCCCCAAGTGGATGAGCAGTTTTTTTTGCGCCGCGGCGCCTTTAAAGGTGAGAATCAGATATTTGGCTCGGCGCTCAATGTCGATAAGTTGATAATCTACCAAACTCACCAAGTCATCAGGCACCGCCCAGCGCAATTTGGGCTGAAAGACGCTGACTTTTTCAACGGTTTGATTGAGCAAAGGTTGCAGACTCGTCGCTGTCGTCTGCACTTCGGGCAATTCTGGCATGTGCCGTGTGACTCCTATTTAAAGCATTAAGACTTGTTGTTATTGACGATACGACGCGCCAAAATAATACCATGTTGCTGCTCTAGTTTTGCGAGCAGCTTAGACAACTGACTTAACCCCGTCACTTCTATGGTAAAATTCAACCGCGCGATATCATCATCCCCGCTTAGGGTGTCGACTTGGCGGATATTGACATTTTCTTGGTCGATGATTTGGGTAAGATCTTTGAGCAAGCCACGCCTATCATACGATTCAAGGTATATTTGTACCAATTGGCTTTTGCCTTTATTGCCATACCAAGCGGCACTAATGGCGCGTTCAGGCTCACGCTCCACTAATCGCTCGTATTCAACGCAATCACTGCGGTGGACGGATACGCCATTGGACTGGGTGATATAACCCGCAATTGGCTCACCTTGCACAGGCGAGCAGCAATTTGCCAAGTGAATAGCGATGTTATCCAAGCCATCGACTTCGATTTTATATGCATCCAGCTTGCCTGTGGCTTTGGGGTGAATACTGGGGATAAGCTCAGTATCAGTGACTTCGGGTTCTAAATCTAGATGACGACTGATATGACCGGTCAAATTATGCAATTCAACGTTGCCATTGACTAGCCCTACCAAAATATCATCACTATTTTTGGCATTAAAAAATTTGACGTAATCATTTAAATCGATACTGTTAGGGTGTACCGACATGCGCGCCAATTCTTTGGTTAATATGTGCTTACCTGTTTCGATATTTTTATCACGGTCTTGCTTATTAAACCATTGGCGCAGTTTGCTGCGAGCGCGACTGGTATTGATATAACCTAAGGATGCCACTAGCCAATCACGGTTTGGTTCGCGTGATTGCTTGGTAATAATCTCAACTTGCTCGCCTGTTTTGAGCTGATAGGTCAGCGGCACATAGCGTTTGTTAACGCGAGCGGCTTGGGCGCGATTGCCGACATGGGTATGCACATGATAGGCAAAATCGAGCACGGTTGAGCCTTTGGGTAATTCGATGATATCGCCATCACGACTAAACACATAAATCCGCTCAAATTCCCCAAAATCAACGACTTGTTCTTCTTCATCGAGCTCGCCATGCTCATGCTCAACATGTTTATCTAGTACAAATTTTAAGGGGTCATGATTGTCAGCATTTTCTTGATTGAGCAATAACTGACGCAGTGAGCTGATTTTTTTGGTTAGATAGTCGTCTTTTTTGTTTTTGGTGCCTTCTTTATAGTTGACGTGTGCACACATGCCAAGTTCAGCTTCATAGTGCATGTCAAAGGTACGAATTTGTACTTCAAGCGATTTGTTCTCAGCAATCACCGCGGTATGTAGCGAGCGATAGCCATTGGTTTTTGGGTTGGTGATATAGTCATCAAACTGTTCGGGAATATAGCGCCACAAACCATGCACCAGCCCCAATACGTGATAACAATCGGCATTGTTATGCACCAGTACCCGCAGTGCGCGGATGTCATATAACTGGTCAAACGACAGTGATTTGAGTTTCATCTTACGATAAATCGAGTAGATGTGTTTGACACGACCGGTGATTTCCCCGTCAATCCCTTGGGCAGCTAACGCCTCACGCAGTTGTTGGGCAACACGGTCGATATAGGTTTCGCGCTCGCTACGTTTTTCAGAGAGTAATTTGGCGATTTCTTTGTAGCGGTCAGGCGCAAGATAACGAAACGATAAGTCCTCAAGCTCCCATTTAAGCTGTGCAATACCCATACGATGCGCTAGCGGCGCGTAGATTGTCATGACCTCACGCGCGACCCGTTGCTGACGCTCAGGACTAGCATACGACAGCTCTCGCATCGCAAAAGTACGCTCAGCTAATTTGATTAGCACCACGCGCACATCGTTGGTCATCGAGATGAGCATGTTATAAATGCCTGATAACTGCTCGCGCTGGTTGTTATTAAAGTGGTCTTCTAAGCGCTTGTTGTTTTCTATCAAATCAGACAGTCGCCCCAGCGCTAGGGTTTCTTGCACCAGCTCTGCGACTTCATCGCCAAAGGTGGCTTGGATTTGTTTGGGGGTAAAAATTTGGATACGCGCGGCACGATATAACATCGCAGCAACGAGCGTGGCTTCATCTTGGTACAGATAACCCAAAATATCGGCAATCCCAATCCCAGTCAAAAACGCATTAGAGCGGTTGCTTTCGGTACTTAAATCTTGATTTTTGAGTAGTTGACAGGCTTTGGTCAGCTCAGGCAGCTCAGTGAGATGAGCGCGTTTTGCCATCGATGCCAGCCAAGCTTCGGTATCAATGGTATGCTCATCGATGATGTGGCTGGCAGGCTCAGAGAGAATGGGCAAGTCAGTATGGGTGAAATGACGCTGGCTGGCAGTGATACTCGCAATCATCGTGGTACTATCATGATCAACGTCTTTTCCATCCAATAGCGGCAAACTTTCTCGTATTTTTACCATGTCAATTCTACACCTTACTTACCAGATTTCCTCAAAGAGCAAAAAAACTAACCTTGTTCATTTAAAATTATCAACTCACTTTCCCTGTGAGTTTTTGTGTGATTAAGTTTGATTTGATACTGCGCTAGCAATAATAAAATATGACAGAGTAGTCGCTATAGCAGCGCGTTTTAGCTATGATAGTGCGTTGGTTTTGGGCGTGTTAACCCTTAAAATAAATGTTAAACGTTAAAATAAAGTAAATGCCATAGTCACTTTATATATCTTAACCGTTTTATATATCATAACCGTTTTGGGGTGCCCATGTTTAGCCATTTAACACTAACTTTATTACGCTTACTCATGTGTTAATTTTATTAAGATGTGTCTATTAGCAAACAATTGCAAGTCAACCCGTCGATAAAATTTTTGTATCACTCAAGTTAGTGTCAGTCAACTGCCCAATCAGTGATTTGCCCGAACTTCAATCCAAACTAGGATAAAACTATCTTGTTCAGTATAGGTGAGTTTAATGAAATTACCATCTCATTTTGTTACAAATGCGACTACTATAGCGTCAGATTTTACCATGACCCGCTCAAAAAGCCTTGCAAACTTTGGTAAAACCCTGTCAATGTTGGCGATAACGCTGACTTTATCGCTTGGATTGACAGGGTGTGATTATTTTCAAACCCAAACCGACGCTAACTCGCCCATTGGTGCCAAACAAATTGCCAAACTGATTCCCAAACGTGGACAAGATAGCAAAAGCTGGGCACAAGACATCAACCAAATTTTTGATACCCTAAAAATAGAAAAAAACGCGCAAAATATTTGTACCGCTGTTGCCATTATTGACCAAGAGTCCAATTTTAAAGCCAATCCGCCCGTCGCGAATTTGGGGCAATCAAGCCTAAAAGCGATGAATGAGGAGTTGGAAGAAAAATTGGGCTCAACGCTAGCCCCGTATTTTCGCACCATGCTAAAAACTGAGCCCACGCCTGACAACAGCTTTGAAAAACAAATCGCTAAAGTCAAAACCGAAGAAGAACTTGACGACATTTATCATCAGATGTTTGCGTATTTTTCAAGCAAATATTATGCCAGCAAACTGAACAGCGTTACCAAATTGGTGGGTGGGGATATCGAAGAAAAATTAGACCCGATTACCACGTTAGGCTCAATGCAGGTGCAAGTAAGTTATGCGCGTGACCATCGCCGGATGAGTGGCAATAACCTTGAACTGCGTAAAGACCTATATAGCCAATATGGCGGATTGTACTATGGTATCCATCGCTTACTACTGTATAAAGCCAATTATCAAGACCCGATTTATCGCTTCGCTGACTACAACTCAGGGATGTATTCAAGCCGTAATGCGGCTTTCCAAAAAATGCTGCACGAGTTATCCAAAGCCGAAATAGACTATGACGGGGATTTATTGATTTATGAAAAAGGCAATAAAATCAGTGCCAATATCAGCCAAAGTGAGCAGGCGCTGATATCAATGATACAACAAGGCATGATTAGCCTGACGGAGCGACAAGTGCGCATGGACTTGGCAAAAGAAAAAAGCCAAGATTTTGAAAATACCGAAACCTATCGCACCATCGGTAGTCTTTACAAAATGAAAACTGGCAAAAATGCACCTACCGCCATCATGCCACAAGTGGTCATCTCTGGGGCAAAGCTTAGCCGTGACTACAATACCAAATGGTACGCTGACAAAGTCAACGTACGCTATTTAAATTGTATGAATAAAGCCAAATTTTAGCGTTTCTCAAATCTTGCAATACTTTCCACATGCCCTGTGTGCGGGAACATATCCATCACGCCCGCGTGGGTGAGCTTGTAGCCTTTGTCAAGCAGCACGGCGGTATCGCGGGCAAGCGTAATCGGATTGCACGACACATACACAATGCGTTTGGCATTGAATTTATCCAGATACTGCATCACTTCTAAGGCACCTGAGCGAGGTGGGTCAATCAGCAGTGCATCGACTTGCCCAACCCAAGGCTCACTCGAGAAATCTTTGGTTAAATCTTGGGCAAAAAAGTCGGTATGGTGCAAGCCGTTGGCGGAGGCATTCATTTTGGCGCGCTGTGTCATCTCACTGCTACCTTCCACCCCAATCACAAAGCCAGTTTCACCCACTTGACGTGCCAGTGGCAGACTAAAATTGCCCAAACCGCAAAATAAATCAAGCACTCGCTCGCCTGGCTTCAAATCTAACAAATCAATTGCCAGCTTGGTCATTTTACGATTGACTGACAAATTGACTTGGGTAAAATCCAGTGGTGAGAATTCAAACGTCACATCAGACTCTGGCAACCGATAAAACAAACCGCCCGTCGGTGGCACGGTCAGGCTTGATGGGCGCGCATGGGCAGTATTTTCATACAATGGGTCAATACGATGTACCGTGTCGCTACCTTTGGGCTGTAAGAATAACTGCCAGTTACGCTCGGCAAAAAAAGCTTGCAGTTTTGCGATATCATGCTCACCTAAAGCCACCATATGACGGACAATAACGGCAATTGATTTTTTGCTATCGATAACATCATCAAGCGTTTCACCCATCGCTAATTCAAGCTGTGGAATATGGTCACGGGCGTCAAGCGAGCTAATAAGCGCTTTTAAGTTCTCAATTTCAAAGCCGACACGCGGGTCAAGTATATGGCATTCATTTAAATTTGCCAAAAAATTACTGGCGCGCTCACGAAAACCGACCAATGCTGTGCCTTTTTTCTCAACATAGCGCACGCCCATACGTGCCTTGGTGCGGTAGCCCAAACGGTCAGCAACCAATGGGGGAAGCCAGTTTTCAGGCTGGATATGGGCTTGGTGTTCGAGCAGCTCTGCCAGTACCGATTGCTTAAATTGAATCTGCCCATCGGGTTGCCAGTGCTGTAAGCTACAGCCACCACACACCCCGAAATGCGGGCAAGGTGGGGTCGTGCGTTGAGGGTTTGGGTTTGCCAACACTTCAAGCGCGTCACCTTCTTCCATACTTTTACGTGAGCCTGTGATTTTGACGCTCACGGTCTCGTTGGGTAGCGCAAAGCTGACGAATACTTTTTTGCCATGTTTATCAAGGTGATGGTCGGGTTGGTCACCGTAAGTTGCCACGCCCCTTCCGTCATGGGCAAGGTTGGTCACTGTTAGGGTAACGGGTGGGGCGTCTTGCAAACGTTTACGCACCCGCGCGGTGGGTTTGATTTTTTTGCTTGGGTTTTTGGTGAGTTGCGAAGACGGAGTTTGGTCAGCGGTAGCGTTTGACATTTATTAAAAAACCTATTTAATCGAGGGTCAGTGTAAATATTTATTACAAAATTCATCAAAATTTTGCGGTTATGATAGCTTAAAATGGATTTTTTTTATATCAATACCTGACTTTACATCGCTCAAAGAAGAAGGTTTGGATGTGATTGCATAACTGGTCATCACTTATCATAGGGCATTCTTTAAATGCTTTAAAATTTTACCACTAACAAATGAGCCAAGTGGTTATTTTTAAAAAGCAAAGTTGTGCTATGATGGTGTTTTATCCGTTAGCTATATAGGTTAATCGACACCATCATGCACGAACTAGAACTCAAGTTTGCTGTCCCAAGCTATCAACAAAGCGTCTTAAGAAAAAACATCGACACCAAAACTGCGCGGCAACAGCGGCTATCGGCGTATTATTTTGATACCCCCAATCAAGACCTTGCCAAAAAAGGCATTGCCCTGCGTATCCGCTTTGAAGACAGCCAGTGGGTACAAACCCTCAAAACAGCGGGTGATGGCGTTGCCAAACGCGTTGAGCTCAATACGGTGCTAAGCCTGACGAGTACGCCAGATACCCTTGATGTTAGTAGCCTTGTGCCCGATGTTTCACTGATTACAGAGCCAACAGTCGTAGCGCAGCTGACTAGCATCATGCCGCTCGACCAGCTTGCTCAAGCCTTAACTGTGCAATATTTTACCGATGTGCAGCGCATTTCTCGCCAAATTAAGAAAAACAACAGCCGCATCGAAATCGCTTATGATATCGGCAAAGTTGGCATAGGTCGCCTAACCTCACGAAAATCCGCCAATAATCATGGGTTAACCCAATCGGATATTCATGAAATTGAATTTGAACTCCTTGAAGGTGACCCAAGTGATTTGATTGAGGTGGCTAAAACTTGGTGTAAGAAATACAAATTATATTTATCAACCGTTACCAAAGCCCAGCGGGGTAGTCTGCTACTCGCGAATAAGCAATTTGCCCAGCCTGTCAAAGCGGATTTGGCTGTGCTGCAATTACACAAAGGCATCAGCCAATTTGCGTTTTTGCAGGCAGTGGTCAATAACTGCCTAGTGCAGATTTTGCCCAACGCCTCTGCAATTGCTGAAGGCAGCCCCGATGGCAACTTAGTACATCAACTGCGTGTCGGTATTCGCCGTTTGCGTACTGCCCTCAAACATTTCAAATTTGCCCAAGATTATATCGACCCAAATTGGCTGATGGTACTCAAACAAACCTTTAGCCTGTTAGGGGAGTATCGCGATAAAGAAATCTTGCAAATAAAAACCCAGCCCCTGCTAGAATCAGTCGGTGCACCGCATGTCGAGTGGTCAACGGCAGTCGATATCATGCCGATTGATGCCGTCAGAGCCAATGATTTTCAAATTCTGCTCTTAGAGCTGATTGGTTTTACCCATTTGCCCGTACCTGCGGATAATCCAAAAGCCAAAGCCCCAGTTGCCAAAAAGTTAGAAAAATTATTTACCGCGATTGCTGCGGCGAGTGATAAATTTGCCAGTCTTGATACTGACAGCCAGCATGGTGTCCGTAAAGACCTCAAAAGCCTGCGGTATGTCAGTGAATTTGCTGCGCCGCTTTTTGCTAGCCAAACCAATGGCAAAAAAGGAAAAAAAGCGACTAAGCTCAACGCCTTTTTGCAATACTTAGAGCCTGCACAAGACGTACTCGGTGAGTATAATGACAATGTGGTCGGTCATGCTAACTATCTTGAGAAAGCCAAAACCGACCCGAATGCGCTATTTGCGGTGGGTTGGTTTAGCGGGCGTGAGCAAGCCAGTAGCGAGCAATGCGCGGTGAGTCTAAAAACAGTGAAAAATGCGCCAAAGTTTTGGTCATAGTTTGGCTTGATTGTATGTATGTAAATAATAGAGAATAAAATAAAAGTGCCTGTAAAAGTGGCTGATGCCTGTAAAAGTTCCTGAGTAGAAAGCACCAATCAGTCAATCACTATATTACTAGTTGGATCAGTCATGGACGACATCATTCAGCCGCTAATCTCGATACCGACCACAGAAACCATGATGTATATTGTCGGTTTTGTGGAATTTTTATTGAGCTTTGCTTTTGCCTTATTATGGTTTATCTGTTTTTCAAATTATGATAAGCAGTCTCGCATTATCAAGAAAGTCATTATTGCCCATGCAGTAGGCTGGCTTGTATTAATATTTGTAGGTCTGTTGTTGATTCCGAACGAGCGTGCTGGTAGCTACTTGGATGTTTATGCCAACCTTGCTTTAGCCAATATCGGATTTATGATGGTGTTGGCGGGTGTATGTGCTATGCTCATCGCAAGTGTTCCCAAAACAGGCATTGCCTTTACGTTATTGCTTGCCGTTGTGTTCTCTGCGATTGGGGGTAAGGGCATTGGCGATTTTTTATCCCCCACACCGATGCACGCCAAAATCGATTGGATGAGTTTTAATGACACGGATTCCAAATTAAGTAGCCTGCATGTCGGCATTGAACATAGTGATTTGCAACAAGCGCCTTCTACCCAATTGGCTAAAACACTGCAAGAACATGGCTGGCTTGATAACATCACCTTTGCAAACCCAGAGAATTTAACGCCGCCCATTGCCATGGATTTGGTACAAGCGCCATATTCTGGGTATTTATACCTGCCTGAAGAATATGGATTTACGCGTTATGGCAAAATGCTGTTTGGCGTTTTATCGGCAAGTTGGCTGATTATTTTGTTCTCTGCCCTGATGTTACTGCTTAAGGCTAACAAACAGCTACCGAAAAAGAAGCTTGATTGACCCAATTTTTTAGTGATTGGCAATCAAATTTATATAAAAAAGCCAATACCGTCAGATATTGGCTTTTTGCTTTTATTGTAACGCCTATCAAAACGCGTATTGGAAAATTATTTTCCGTAAACTTTTAAGCGTTTTTCGATAGGTTCAAAGGTTTTTTCACCTGCTGGGGCGGCGATACCACCAAATACCATCTGCGCAATGAGTTTCCAGTTGCTATCGATGTTCCATGTTTCTGCCACTTTTTCATCAATCACGCCATTATAATGCTGTAAGTTTGCACCGATGTTGAGCGCGGCTAAGGCGTTCCAAATCGCATATTGGTGCATGGCACTGGTGTGTTCTGCCCATACTGGGAAATTATGCGCATAAAGTGGGAATTGTTCTTGTAAGCCTTTGACCACTGATTGGTCTTCAAAATACAAGATAGTCCCTGCACCGGCTTTAAACATGGCCATCTTATCGGCAGTTGATTTGAATTTTTCATCATCATTCACCATAGCGCGTAGCAAATCTTCGGTGATTTGCCAAAGTTTTTGGTGGTCTTCACCAAACAATACTACCAAGCGGCTTGACTGTGAGTTGAATGAAGAGGGGGTGTGTAACACGGCATGTTCAACCAGTTTAACTACCTCATCTTTTGAGACAGGCAATTGGTCATTGAGCATATAGATAGAACGGCGAGTTTCTGCGATAGTGTGTAAAGTTTCAACTGACATAATCAGCTCCTTTTCATTGTTATTTGATAATCAATCTACCTTATTAAAGCCGATTGATGTGACACGGTTATTATATGCCTAAAATACTAATAAATAAAAACTATTTTGTAATTTTTTTTAACAAATAATCATATTTATTAATTTTTTCTAATATATTATTAAGGTTAACTTTGATAAATTTAAGGCAAAATTTCGACCGCTGTACCAATATCCACTTGGTCATACAGTGCAATAATGTCTTGATTGCGCATACGGATACAGCCATGAGAAAGCGGAATGCCCATTGGCTCAGTATTGGGCGTCCCATGAATGTAAATGTAACGCGCCTTGGTATCGCACACCCCTTGCTCATTGGCGCCTTTGTTAAATCCCTCTTCATAGCCATCTAACCACAAAATCCGCGTCAAAATCCAGTCTCGATTGGGAAATGTGGTTGCCAAATGATCGTCATAAATTTCGCCGGTAAATTGACGTGCCACAAATACACTGTTGATAGGTAAATTATCACCAAATTTTTCGCTAATCACGTGCGCACCGAGCGGTGTACAGCCAGTATCCTGCAGTTGTCCAATACCATTTTTGGCAGTAGAGATGGGGTAAGTTTGTGATTGGTTACTACTAAGACATAAAGTAAGCTGTTGTTTTTCAATTGAAATAATGATTTTTGGGTAAGACATAATTGACTCGTTCAACATTAAGCTTAGACTATCATAACAAAAAAGCCCATCATATTCATGACAGGCTTTTTAAGAAAAATTTGAAAACATACAAGCACTTATTTAATGTCAGCAGTGGATACCCACAAGGTAGAATCGGCAATGTTCACAAAGCCATTTTTGGCTAATACCCAGCTAAACTTGATGCCTTTGGGCAGGGTCTGCACCACGGGGCATAGACGATTGGGACAAGAACGTACAATCGCATCTTTGTTGGTTTGTGCTCGATGAACGCTATCGGCTTGCGCAGTGAGTGGTAAAACCACCCATACCAAAGCTGCAGCCAAATTTGTCAGTTTATACTTATCAAGAAATGATTTAATGATCGCGCTCATGATTTTTCAGAAAATACAGTCAAATAAATACAGCCAAATAGTGAGAAAATTTTATCAAAAAATTATCTATCAAAACAAAAAAACTATTGTCATATTCACGTAAAAATACTGTGACAATAGGTATAAAAAAACCCAAAAAAGAAAAAGGCCTACGAAAACGTAAGCCTTTTTAATTTGGTCGGAACGGCGGGATTCGAACTCGCGACCCCTTGCACCCCATGCAAGTGCGCTACCAGACTGCGCTACGCCCCGAAAGGTGTACTATTCTACCAAAAATGACAGAATTTGCAATACCAACTTATCCAATTAGTTCTTTTAACAGCTGATTAACTTGAGCCGGGTTGGCTTTACCTTTGGAGGCTTTCATCACTTGACCGACAAGACCGTTAAAGGCTTTTTCTTTACCTGACCTGTACTCATCGACCATCGCTTGGTTGTTTTTCAACACGTCTTCGACAATCGCTTTAATCGCGCCTGTATCGGTTTCTTGTTTTAAACCTTTATCGGCAATGATTTTATCCACGGCTGTTTCATCGTCACCGCCTTCGCCAGCGAATAGGGCGATAAAGGCTTGCTTAGCCAGCTTGCCTGATAGCGTATTGTCTTTGATACGCGCTAGCAGTTTGGCAAATTGGACGACTGAAATCGGGCTTTGCTCAATGGTTTTTTCATCTTTGTTGAGCGCGCCGAGCAGGTCACCCATTATCCAGTTAGCAGCCAGTTTGGCGTTATCATGACCGACTTTTGCGACTACCTGTTCAAAGTAATCAGCCAGCGAACGGCTAGCGGTTAAAATACGGCTATCGTATTCAGGTAAGCCAAGCGCCGATTGAAAACGCTCACGACGTGCCACTGGCAATTCTGGCATGGCGTTTTTGATTTGTTCAAAAGTTGCGGTATCAATATGCACAGGTAAAAGGTCAGGGTCTGGGAAATAGCGGTAGTCGTTGGCTTCTTCTTTGGTACGCATTGAGCGCGTTTCGTCTTTGTCGGGATCGTACAGGCGAGTTGCTTGTATGACTTTGCCGCCGTCTTCAATCAAGTCAATTTGACGCTCGATTTCCACCGTGATGGCGCGCTCGATAAAGCGAAACGAGTTAAGGTTCTTAATCTCACAGCGAGTACCCAAGTCGGCACCGGGTTTTCGTACGGAGACGTTACAGTCGGCACGGAATGAGCCTTCCGCCATAATGGCATCAGAAATACCGAGCCAAGTGACCAACTGGTGAATGGCTTTGACATAGGCAACCGCCTCGGCAGCTGAGCGCATATCAGGCTCTGAGACGATTTCAATCAGCGGCGTACCGGCACGGTTTAAATCCACGCCCGTCATTTGTGGCACCGCATCATGCACCGATTTGCCCGCATCTTCTTCTAAGTGAGCACGGGTAATGTGAATACGTTTGGGGTATTCGTTTTTTTCACCTTCATTGACCACGATGTCGATATAGCCTGTACCGACAATCGGGTGCGCCATTTGGCTGATTTGGTAGCCTTTTGGCAAATCGGGATAAAAATAATTTTTACGGTCAAAGGCATTCATCATACCAATTTCAGCATTGACGCCAAGCCCAAACATCACCGCTTTTTCTACCACATCTTTGTTGAGTACAGGCAGCGCCCCTGGCATGGCTAGGTCAACGATATTGGCTTGGGTGTTGGGTTCTTGCCCAAATAGCGTTGAAGCCGATGAGAAAATTTTGGTGTTGGTATTGAGTTGGCAGTGGATTTCGATACCGATAACCACTTCATAGCCATCCACTAAAGGCGCTTGCGGTTTATTTTCGTTTGTCATAACAAGGCTCCTTAGGCTTTGGCGATGGGTGATAGTTGTTGGTGAAAATTAGTGACTTGCTGATACGCATCGGCAGTTTTCAGTAGTGTCTCTTCGTCCCATGCCTTTGCAATCAGCTGTAAGCCCACAGGCAGATTGTCACCATCAAAACCCACCGGATGGCTTAATGAAGGTAAACCGGCTAAATTCACGCCAATGGTATAAACATCTCCCATATAAATTTCGGCAGGGCTAAGGCTTGCACCGATTTTATAAGCCGTCGTTGGCGCAGTTGGGGTGGCAATGACATCACAGCTTTCAAAGGCTTTGGCAAAATCTTGGCTGATGAGGCGGCGCACTTTTTGCGCTTTGACATAATAGGCATCAAAATAACCCGCTGATAGCGCATAGGTACCCATCAAAATACGACGCTGTACTTCAGCACCAAAGCCTTCAGAACGTGAGCGGGTGTATAAATCTTCCAAGTTTTTTGGGCTATCACAGCGGTAGCCATAACGCACCCCATCATAACGCGATAAGTTAGATGAAGCTTCGGCTGGGGCGAGCAAATAATAAGTGGCAAGGGTGATTTCAGGTTTGGTTAAATTCACATCCACCAAGCTTGCACCCAGGGCTTGGTATTGTTTTAATGCCGCTTCTATGCCAGCTTTAACCTCGCTATTTAAGCCATCAGCAAAATACTCGGTTGGGATACCGATGCGTAACCCTTGAAGCGGTTTATCATGGCTGGCATTGGCTTGGCGTTTGCTGGTCAAACTCGCGACAAAATCGGGCACATCTTTGTTGGCAGACGTTGAATCTTTGCTGTCATGACCTGACAACACTTTGAGCAAATAAGCACAATCCTCTGCGGTTTTACCAAAACTGCCAGCTTGGTCAAAACTTGACGCATACGCCACCATGCCATAACGTGAGACACGTCCGTAAGTTGGCTTAATCCCTGTCAAACCACAAAATGACGCAGGTTGACGAATCGAGCCGCCGGTATCTGAGCCTGTGGCAAAGGGCGCAAAACCTGCCGCAACCGCTGCCGCGCTACCGCCCGATGAACCGCCTGGTACACGGCTGATATCCCAAGGGTTGTGCACGGCGCCAAAGTAAGATGACTCATTGTCCGAGCCCATCGCGAACTCATCCATACTGGTTTTGCCAAGCATGACTAAGCCTGCATTTAGGCAGTTTTCAACGATGGTGGCGTTGTAAGGCGCTACAAAATTTTCTAGCATTTTTGAGCCACAAGTGGTTAAAACGCCTTGGGTACAAAAAATATCTTTATGAGCCAGTGGCACGCCTGTCAAGTCTGTACCTTTGCCTTCTGCCAATAATTTATCGGCGGCGGCAGCTTGCGCTAACGCTTGTTCAGGCGTGACTGTGATAAAGCTGTTGATGGCTTTATCATGCTGGGCAATCCGATTGAGAAAGTGCTTGGTAAGTTCGGTACTGCTAAAGTCTTTATTTTTTAGACCTGCTGCCAATTGGGCAACCGAAAACGTATGTAGTTCAGACATAATTTTCACTTATAATTAATTAACAAAAATTTGACAAGGTATTCGATGAGCTGTGGTTTATTCAATGACCTGTGGCACAAGGTATAAACCATCAGCGACACTTGGCGCAATGGACTGATTTAGCTCACGATTGACTTCGACCCCATTACCGCCAATAACATCTTCACGCAGTGGCTGGGTCATATCATGGACATTGGTAAGCGGTGCGATATTGTCAGTATTGACCTCTGCCAAAATATCCATCATCGATAGGATTTTGCTTAGGTCATTGGCATAACTATCTGCCTGCTCAGCGGTCACGCCAAGTCGAGCAAGTTTGGCGATGTTCATAATTTCATCAGTTGAAAGCGTCTGCGACATGATGAGTTCCTTAAGTACAAACAAAAATAAAACGGACAAACAAGGCAAATGTTCGATGCGATTTTAAACCAGCCAATTATAGCAGCAGGCTATAATAAAAGAGGCTAAAACCTGATAAAAACAGTTGCATAAGTTTAGTTACTTTTAATAACAAATTTGAAAAAATAGGGTGATGTGACCTAAATAATTTGTCACAAAAAATTCGTGAATAAAGATAGAATGTGATTAAATCACTATATTTTGCGATATTTTACCGCTATAATCTAGCACTATTCTTACTAAACGCAAATTAATCGCATTAAAGTCACTATTGCCTAAACCTCTTTAAAATCATCGTCACCTTTTTTATATAAAAAAATAGCCTTTTAACTGTTAAGCGTTAAGAGTTTCTTGCTATTTTTTATGTAAAATACAGCAGCGGTAAGCAGCTTGCTTCAGATTTTTTGCTAGTGGGCACAATAGGGTGGTTTTGAAACACGGGCATTAGAAACATCGGTATTAAAAGCTTTTAAATGAACGCTTTTAAAAAATGCGTCGTTGACTCGATATGCGATTAGACACCCCGCTAATTTCTGCTTTGCTTGCAGTGTAGTTTTGTTATCACTGGGAAATGATACATGAGCCTTTTCGGATTTTTATCAAGTAATATCGCCATCGACCTTGGCACTGCCAACACGTTAATTTTCACCCCAGGTAAAGGTGTGGTACTCAATGAACCAACGGTTGTTGCGCTTCGTAGTAACCGTACCCAAAATCCTACCGTTGCAGCAGTCGGTATTGATGCCAAACAGATGCTAGGTCGTACCCCAGATAATATCACTGCGATTCGTCCACTCAAAGACGGTGTGATTGCCGATTTTGAAGTGACCCAAAAAATGCTCAAGCATTTTATCAACAAAGTGAAAGTGAAACGCTTTTTGGCCAATCCAAACGTGATTGTTTGTGTGCCTTGTAAATCAACCTTGGTAGAACGTCGTGCGATTCGTGAAGCGGTTGAATCAGCAGGCGCAAACAAAGCTTTATTGCTTGAAGAGCCTATGGCAGCTGCGATTGGCGCAGGGTTACCCGTGCATGAAGCCAGCGGTTCGATGGTGGTGGATATTGGGGGTGGTACCACAGAGATTGCGGTGATTGCGCTATCAGGCTGCGTGTATGCCGACTCCATCCGTATCGGCGGTGATGTGTTTGATGAAGCGATTATTACTCATGTCCGCCGTACCCACGGCTGTGTGATTGGTGAAACCACGGCTGAACGTATCAAAACCGAAGTAGGCACGGCAATTGAAGATCCCGAAAACCCCTTGGAAGTGGAAGTGCGTGGTCGTAGTATGGCAGAAGGGGTGCCTAAATCATTTGTGGTGACATCCGCCGAAATCCAAAAAGCCTTAAGCGACCCTATTGCTGGTATTATCTCAGGTGTCAAAGCGGCGCTTGAGCAAACCCCGCCTGAATTATCAGCCGATATCGCAGAGCGTGGTATTGTATTAACCGGTGGTGGTGCACTATTACGCAATCTTGATGAGCTGATTTCGCGCGAGACAGGCTTGCCTGTCACGGTAGCCGAAGACCCCTTGACTTGTGTCAGCCGTGGGGGTGGTAAAGCGCTAGATTTTATCAATAACAAAGCATTGAATATGATTTTTGTCTGATGTGAACTGATGTGTTACCGTTAACCGCTATTTTTTAATAGCGGTTTTATTGCTTTATTGACAAGATGATTTTACGATAGCTTTTTTTAAAAGATTTTTGCTACCCTTATCTGTGTTGTGCCGCTTGCTGTATTGACTGCCACGGATTTTACTTGGATATTACTTATGTCACTTACTATTTTTACCCAACAACCACTCGCCATTCGCAAGACCCTTATTGTGGTGTTTGCGGCAATTGTGCTGATGTTATTGGATAGTAAAAATAGCAGTTGGTTTCAGCCAGTACGTACCGTGACCCATGCCGCCATGCAGCCCATCTATCAAGTATCGGCTTACCCAAGTTTTTTTGCAGGCTGGCTTGATAGTACTATGACCGAAAAAGAAGCGTTACGCCGTGAGAATGTCCAGTTAAAAGCTGAGCTGGTGCATGCCAAAGCGCAGTTGCAGCAGCAAGATTATCTTGTTGCGCAAAATGCCCGACTGCAAGGGATTTTATCTGCCACCACACCAGACCAGTTTAATTTGCTGTTGTCGCACGTGATTGGTACCGATAGCAATCCACTGCGGCAAATGGTGGTCATCAATAAAGGCAGCAAAGACGGAGTGATTGTCGGGCAAACGGTGATTGATGAAAACGGCATTCTTGGACAAGTCGTCAATGTTTATCCCGATACCTGCCGTGTGGTGTTAATCAGTGATGACCAACAATCCGTTGCAGTGACTATCAAACGTACCGGGCAAAAAGCCATCGTATCGGGCAAAGGTAATCCGCAGTATTTGGTGCTAGATTATATCTTTAAGGCATCGGATGTACGCATTGGTGATGAGCTAATTTCATCGGGGCTTGGCGGTCGTATTCCTGCCGGATTTCCTGTTGGGCGCGTGGCAAAAGTAGAAGCCGAGCAAGCGGGGGGCTATGCCAAGATTATGGTGAAACCCGCTGCCAATTTTATCAATACGTCTTATGTTTTACTGCTTCAGCAAAAGGTTTAAAATCACTGATTATGGTCGTCGTTCAGCGCAAAAAAACCAAACAGCATTTATATATTGTGATGGCAATCAGTTTTATCATCGCATCGGTACTTAGTGTGTATCCGCTGTCGGCAGAGATTGCGCTATTTCGTCCGATGTGGATGATCATGATGCTGATTTTTTGGCTGATATTTCAACCGACTTTAATTGGGATGGGATTGGCGTTTGTGGTGGGTCTGTTTGCTGATTTACTGACGGATAGCCGAATCGGTCAGCAAGCCTTATGTGCAGTGCTGGTGGCATTTTTTATCAAGTTTGTCAGTGGTTATTTACGCCAATTGTCCTCGAACTTGGTGTGGCTTTTGGCGGGCGCCTGTTTGCTGATTTATCAACTTGGGTTAATTTTTCTGCATTTATTTACCCAAGGGGTGTTTGCACCCCAATTACTTTATACCGTTGCCGTCAGTACCTTAATTTGGCCGCTGTTAGTCGCTGTCATGCTGCGTTATACGCGATAAGCGTATTGAGAAGTTATTATGTATCAATTTAATGCCACTATACCGATTATCTTGGCGTCCACCTCACCGAGGCGGCGTGAGTTGTTAGATCAAGTTGCGGTGCCACATACTTGCGCGGCAGTCAATATTGATGAATCACCGCTAGCAGAAGAATCGGCGATTGACTATATTAGGCGTATGGTGAGTCAAAAAGCGCAAGCCGCTTTACAAGTTTTGCCAAACGCTATGACCGAGTGTGTGGTGATTACCGCCGATACCATTGGCGTATTGCCGGATGGGGCAGTGCTGCAAAAACCTAACGATTTTGCCGATGCCTGTGCGATGTGGCGGCAAATGAGCAATGCCTCGCACCAAGTATGGACCGCGGTACAAGTGAGCCGAATGGCGCAGCGTAGCGGTCAATGGCAGATGGATTATGCTGAGCGCACTGTGGTGAGAACTGATGTCAAATTTATTGCGCTCACTGACAGCATGATGACGCATTATTGGCATACGGGCGAACCACAAGACAAAGCAGGCGGTTATGCTATTCAAGGACTGGGCGCTGCGTGGGTCAAAGCGATTGACGGTAGTTATAGCAATGTGGTTGGACTGCCGTTGGTGGAAACGTTAGATTTGCTTTCTCAGGCGATGCAAACCCATCAGTAAAAATTTACCCCATAAAAAAGCCATAAGTACAAATCTTATGGCTTTTTTTATGATGTTTTAAAGGGTTAACCCAATGTTGCTTTGACCAACTTTGAAATCAAAGCGGGGTCAGCGCGACCTGCGGTTTTGACTTTCAGCGCATTCATCACAGCGCCCATTTGCTGCATTGAAGTGGCACCTTGCTCAGCAATTTCAGCAGCTACCAAATTGGCAATTTCTGCTTCACTCATGGGTTGTGGCAAGAATTGACTAATCACATCAATCTCAAATTGTTCTTTTTGTGCCAAATCTTCCCGACCATTGACGGCAAAAATAGCGAGCGACTCTTGGCGCTGCTTGGTTTGCTTTTGTAAGATGTCTAGTACACCTGCATCATCGAGCGTTATTTGGCGGTCAATTTCGATTTGTTTTATCACCGCTTGTACGCTGCGTAGTACTTTAACTTTTTCAAGCTCACGCGCTTTCATGGCAGTTTTGACCACATCGGTCAGGGTGTCTTTTATGGTACTCATGGTTTTAACGCTCCCTAATGTTAGCTAATGGCGTTTTTAAAATTGTGGTTAGCAACATAGCATAAAAAAATCCACTTAACAAAGTGGATTTTATCATTTACTGGTATTGGGTTGTCTGTCGACAAATTACCTTAGTAAAGACGAGTTGTGCGTACTGATTCACGTGACATTTTCTTTTTGTAACGTTTTACCGCAGCTGCTTTTTTGCGTTTACGTTCTTGAGTTGGTTTTTCATAGAACTCATGTTTACGTACATCTGCTAAAATACCGGCTTTCTCACAAGCACGTTTAAAGCGGCGAATTGCGATATCTACAGGTTCGTTCTCTTTTACCTTTACTGCTGGCATGTAGACTCCTTAAGTCTAGGCTTATTGATAGACAGTTACCGTGCTATCAACAAAGCGGGGTTAGTGGGTCAGGAACATTAATCCGGCTGTATAGGTGATTATTAGCCAACCTACCCATGGTTTGGCATCAGCTCAGATTAGGATAAAAATAGGTGCGAATTTTAACTAAATATTGAATGTAAGTCAATGTAAATTTTAGCTTTTTAATAAACTGTTAAATTAGAAAATCCTTCTCTTAGCCAATTGCCCTGTTTCATCTAGCCAATAAAAAATTTTTACCCGTTAGCGTAACAAAATACACAATGATAGTAATGATTTAGCAAGGTGGCTTTAAAATGTTATTTTATTCATACCGCAGTAATGCTAATATAGTCACTAATTCTCATGTAATAACAACATACCGCCAAATGTCGCACTAGCCATTTGCCAGTCGGCATTACCACGCAAAATATTACCATGCAAAATAGTTTGTAGGGCTATTAAAAATTTATACATTGATGTGAAATTAGATTTCACCTTATTTGAAAGGAAAAGGTTATGCTACCGATATCAACACGCAATGCCACGCTAGCCAGTCTTATGATTGCCTTGGGCCTTACCATGAGCGCATGTAGTAAGCATGAATCAGCCGAAAGCAAACCAACCGAAGAAATTGCCGCACAGCAAGGTGAAATCGCTCGTGCAAACCATCCCATGCCAGTGGCTTCACAGCCTGCTTCATTTGTGCCACCGACAGCTGCCTCAGCCGCTGCCACCACGACGACAGCAACTGCTACCCCAGTTTCTGCTGATGCTGGCGAAAAATTGTTTGGTAGTGTATGTACCACTTGTCACACAGCAGGCTTAATGGGCGCACCAAAACTTGCTGATAAAGCCGCTTGGGCACCTCGCATTGCGCAAGGTAAAGACACGCTTTATAAACACGCCATCGGCGGCTATCAAGGAAAAGCCGGTGTAATGCCAGCCAAAGGTGGTAGTCAAGCCTCGGATGAGGAAGTAAAAGCTGCCGTTGATTATATGGTCTCAAAAGCAAGCTAATAGGTAATGCGCCATTTATAAAATAAAGGCTATATGTTCAAGCCTATGCAACAACTAGTATCTAGCACTTCACTAAATCCAGTCACTAGCAAAATAGTTGGCTGGTTTTTTTTATACGTTTTTTATACCCAATGTGCTTTGTTTTAACCCGCAGTTTGGTTATGATGAATCACTATGTTCAATCACCAAACCCTGTTAAGAAACCGCTATGACACCTGCCGTTAATCTTGCCAAAAAACTAAAAATCAACTTCCAATTACATGAATACCATCATGACGCGCATAGTGAAAGCTATGGGCTTGAAGCGGCAGAAAAACTACAAGTTGAGCCAAAGCGGGTATTCAAAACCTTGGTGGTGCAAGACGACAATGACAAACTCGCTGTTGCGATATTGCCTGTTGAGCATTTGCTAAACCTAAAAAAAATCGCCAAAGCCATCGGTAGTAAAAAAGCACAAATGGCAGATCCCAAATTGGTAGAACGTACCACAGGCTATGTGCTAGGTGGGGTAAGCCCGCTCGGTCAAAAAAAACGCCTGCCCACGGTCATCGATCAGTCGGCACAACACTTTGCAACCATTTATTGTAGTGGCGGTAGACGCGGCTTGGAAATTGAGTTGTCGCCGTCAGATTTAGCAGGCGCAGTAAACGCCAAATTTGCAGATTTAATTCAAGAGTAAAGGATAACACCATGCCCAATGTCATTATTGAAGTGAGTCACGACCATCTTATTAGTCAGCCTGATAACCTATTAGCACGGGTCAATGATACGTTATGGCAGTCTGGCAGTTTTAAGCTACAAAGTGATATCAAATCACGTATCTACTACCCAAATCAAGTATTGGTGGGACTGACCGATAGCGGAGATGAAGCCTTTGTTATGGCGCATTTTTATCTGATGCCAGGGCGTGATGACGCTACCATTCAATCATTGGCGCAGCGGATTGCCGACGCTATCAAAGCGCATCTGCAGGAATTCGAAAGTGAGGTGCCTGTTGGCAGTTTACAGATTTGTGTCAATTCCACCACGCTAAGCGCCAATTATGTCAAGCAGTATGTCGAATTCAAATAGAGGATTTAGGGATAAAAATTGGCTACTTTAAGGACATTTTTGCTGACTTTTGCCAACTGGTAAGATAGTAAGTTTGGCAACAAAACCTGCAGCGGCGCCGTTGCTAGCCATCAAATTGCGTGCGATGCGGATGGTGTAGTTGCCTGATTGTGGCAAGCAGCCTTGATAAACAATACCGCCTTTGCCCCCATCAACGTTTCCCGTAGGGGATATAATAACACCGACATTGGCAAATTCAGCATAGCCCCTACGAGGCATCAATACTAAGGTTGCGTATTGATTTTTGCTAGCGTTGAATTGATAAAGTAGGCTGTCTTGCTTGGGCGATAATTGACCAACCCACATTTTACTGGTTTGGTTTTTGCCAAAATGGATAACGGTCTGTACGGGTGTAGCATTGAGCGGGTGGGTCATCGCCAATAAAGATAAGATAGTGACCAACTGATAAGGTTTTAAAAATTTTGCCATGTTTTTCGCTTACTATGAAAAATCTGTAAGATACAAATAAGGATACACAAGGGTAAAGATACACAAGGGCTAGCCAATGACTAAACAGTCATTTGCGTTATTCTCAACTTATCGCAAACATAGTAAACTAGTCAAGATTTTGTTTTGTCTGCGGTATGTAAAAATTTTAATAAGCATCTTTTAACAAGCATCTTTTAAAGACATCATATAAAGACATCGTGCAAAACATCATTTTTTCGGTTTTCCCCGTTGATTTCAACATAACTCAAGGAGTTAGCAATGATTTATCAAGGAAATAGCATCTCGGTATCGCTACTCGAAGACGGTATTGCTAAATTAAACTACGATAATCAAACTGAGAGCGTTAATAAATTTGACCAAACCACCATCAAAGAATTTGGCGAAGCAGTCACGGCATTAGAACAATCTTCAGACGTTAAAGGTCTAATCGTTACTTCAGGAAAAAAAGTTTTCATCGCTGGTGCGGACATCACTGAATTTGTTGGTAACTTCAAAAAACCAGAAGGCGAGATTGCTTCTTGGGTACTTGACATCAACAAAACATTCAACCGTTTTGAAGATTTGCCTTTCCCAAAAGTTGCGGCAATCAATGGCGCATCAATGGGCGGTGGTACAGAGATGACGTTGGTGTGTGACTACCGTGTCATGAGTGACAAAGCGAGCATCGGTTTGCCCGAAGTTAAATTGGGCATCTTCCCAGGCTTTGGTGGTTCAGTGCGTTTGCCACGTATCATCGGTATCGATAACGCGCTTGAAATCATTGCAACTGGCGAAGCACAAAAACCAGCCGCTGCATTGAAAGTCGGTATGGTGGATGCGGTTGTTGCCGCTGACCAGTTAGAGGCTTCAGCGATTGATTTAGTCAAAAAATGTATCGCAGGCGATCTAGATTGGAAAGCACGCCATGACGAAAAAATCAATCCAGTCAAATTAAACGCCCTAGAACAAGCGATGGCATTTAACTCAGCCAAAGGTGTACTGTTCTCAAAAGCCAATCCAGCGCAGTACCCAGCGCCAAAAATCGCGTTAGAGTCTATCGAAAAACACGTGAACCTACCACGTGACAAAGCGTTAGAAATTGAATCTGCAGGTTTTGCAAAAGCAGCAAAAACCCCACAAGCAGAAAGCCTAGTCGGTCTATTCTTAAACGACCAAGCCGTTCGTAAACTCGCTAAAACGCACAGCGCCAAAGCGCATGATATTAAAGAAGCCGCTGTATTGGGCGCAGGTATTATGGGTGGCGGTATTGCTTACCAAGCCGCCTCAAAAGGCTTGCCAATCATCATGAAAGACATCAAGGCAGAGCAGCTTGACTTGGGTATGAGGGAGGCCAGCAAACACCTATCAAGCGGTATGGCACGCGGTAAAGTAACCCCAGCACAAATGGGCGAAACCTTAAGCCGTATCCGTCCTACGCTCAACTACGGTGACTTTGGTGAGACTGACATCGTGATTGAAGCGGTTGTTGAAAATCCAAAAGTTAAACACGCGGTATTAAAAGAAGTTGAAGGGCTAGTTAAAGACAACTGTATCCTCGCATCTAACACTTCGACCATCTCTATCACCTACCTAGCTTCGGTACTAGAGCGCCCAGAAAACTTCGTCGGTATGCACTTCTTTAACCCAGTCCATCGTATGCCACTGGTTGAAGTAATTCGTGGTGAAAAATCCAGCGAAGAAGCGGTGGCGACTACGGTAGCGTTAGCAGAAAAAATGGGTAAAGTGCCAGTGGTGGTAAATGACTGCCCAGGTTTCTTAGTTAACCGCGTATTATTCCCTTACTTCGGTGCGTTTGACTTATTGATCAAACAAGGTGCTGACTTTGTTCAAATTGACAAAGTCATGGAAAAATTTGGCTGGCCAATGGGTCCTGCCTACTTGATGGACGTTGTGGGTATCGACACAGGGGTTCATGGGGCAGAAGTCATGGCGGAAGGCTTCCCAGACCGTATGAAACCAGACTATAAAGTGAGCGGTCAGATATTGTTTGAAGCCAATCGCTTAGGTCAAAAAAATGGCGTTGGTTTCTACAAATATGAAACGGATAAAAAAGGCAAGCCAGTTAAAACTGCCGATCCACAAACCGTTGAATTATTAAAACCATTTATCGATGCGCCAAAACAGTTTGAAGACCAAGAAATCATCGATCGTCTGATGATTGCATTATGTAATGAAACGGTTCGCTGCTTAGAAGATAACATCGTATCGACGCCTGCAGAAGCAGACATGGCGATGATTATGGGTATTGGTTTCCCGCCATTCCGTGGTGGTCCATGCCGTTACATCGACCAAATCGGCCTACAAAATTACCTAGCCCTTTGTGACAAATACGCAAGCTTAGGTAAAGCCTATGAAGCGCCACAAATGATTCGTGATATGGCGGCAAATGGTAAAACTTTTTACCCACAAGCGTAATCGACGATTATAAATTTTAAGGAGAATAGAATGACTACATTAAGTCCAAAAGATGTCGTGATTGTCGATGGCGTTCGTACCGCAATGGGCAAATCAAAAAATGGTATGTTCCGCAATGTACGCGCTGATAGCATGTCTGCGGAGCTTGTTAAAGCCTTGGTAGCGCGTAACCCGTTTGATACCAAACTTGTAGAAGATGTCATCTGGGGCTGTGTCAACCAAACCCTAGAGCAAGGTATGAACATTGGTCGTAACATCGGTTTATTGGCTGAATTACCACGTACTACGGCAGGTCAAACGGTCAACCGTCTATGTGGTTCATCAATGCAAGCGCTTCACACCGCAGCGGCACAAATCATGACTGGTCAAGGTGATGTGTTCATTATCGGTGGTGTTGAGCATATGGGTCACGTGGGCATGATGCACGGTATTGACATCAATCCAGAGGCTTCAAAATACTATGCAAAAGCCTCTAACATGATGGGTTTAACCGCTGAAATGCTTGGCCGTATGAATAACATCAGCCGTCAAGAACAAGATGCGTTTGGTGTAGAATCACATCGCCGTGCCTGGGAAGCGACACAGCAAGGTCGTTTCAAGAACGAAATCATCGGCATTGAAGGTCATGACGAAAACGGTAACCTACAACTTTGCACTATCGATGAAGTGATTCGTCCCGATGCCAACCTACAATCATTTGCGGCATTACGTCCCGTATTTGACCCTAAAGGTGGTACCGTGACAGCTGCCACGTCATCTGCCTTGTCTGACGGTGCATCTGCAATGCTTATCATGTCTGCACAAAAAGCCAAAGACTTGGGTTTAACACCGCGCGCCCGTATTCGCGGTATGGCAGTTGCAGGCTGTGACGCGGCTATCATGGGTTATGGTCCAGTACCTGCTACCCAAAAAGCCTTAAAACGCGCTGGTATGAGCATTGACGATATGCAAACCATCGAACTTAACGAAGCATTTGCCGCACAAGGCTTATCGGTTCTTAAAGGCTTAAACCTACAAGACAAACTAGACATCGTTAACCTAAATGGTGGTGCTATTGCATTAGGTCACCCACTAGGCTGTTCTGGTGCACGTATCACCACCACGCTATTAAATGTGATGGAACAACAAGACACCCAAATTGGTCTTGCCACCATGTGTATTGGTCTGGGTCAAGGTATTGCCACCATTATTGAACGTGTATAATTATTTTGTTATTAAAAAAACCCTTGATTTCAATCAAGGGTTTTTTTACGTGTGTAGTTTTTTACCCATTTTTTTACCAATGTTTTCTTATCCCTTTTTCTTTATCATATTTCTTTATTACCGTTTCTTTATCAATGTTTGTTTGCTAGTATTGCTTTACCATAAAGTCTAAGAAATTTTTTGCCAAATCTGTTATGTTGTCTAGATAAAAATAGATAAATATGGGTGTATTGTGAGTTTATTCCAAAATCTACTAGTTATTTGTATATTAGTATTGATTTCCAGTTTTTTCTCCATTTCCGAAATTGCCTTGGCAGGTGCTAGGCGCATCAAGCTAAAGTTGTTGGCAGAATCGGGTGACAATCGCGCCAATAAAATTTTACATTTACAAGAAAATTCTGCCGAATTTTTTGCCACCTCACAGATTGGGCTAAATGCCGTGGCAATTTTGGGCGGTATTGTCGGTGAGTCTGCGCTTCGTCCCTACTTTATTGACCTTATTTCCCCCTTTTATCAAGGCAAAATGCTCGATAATATCGGTTTTGTGATGTCATTTTTGCTGGTCACTTTGTTGTTTATTTTGTTTGCCGATTTAATTCCTAAACGCATTGGCATGATTAACCCAGAACGGGTGGCGTTAGCGGTGATTGAGCCTGTACTGTTGTCAATCAAAGTATTTAAGCCGCTGGCTTGGATTATCAATGGGCTGGCAAATCTGATTTTTAGAATTTTTAAAGTCAACATGGTGAGAGAAGAAAATATCACCTTTGATGACGTTTCGGCTGTGGTGGATGCAGGTGCACAAGCGGGGGTGTTGCTCAAGCAAGAACATCACTTTATCGAGAACGTTTTTGAGCTTGAAGAACGTAACGTGCCCTCTAGCATGACCACCCGTGAGGATGTGGTGTATTTCACCCTTGGCGAGTCTGAGCAAAGTATCCGCCAAAAAATCGCCAATTACCCGTATTCAAAATTTTTGGTATGTAAAGACCATATTGATGAAGTGATTGGGTATGTCGATACCAAAGATATTTTGGTAAAACTTCTTAGTAACCAGTCGCAAATTTTGCTCAATGAAACTACGATTCGTAATGTATTAATTATCCCCGATACATTAACCTTATCCGAGCTGCTAGACCGTTTTCGCTCTAGTAAAGAAAAATTTGCTGTGGTAATGAACGAGTATGCGCTCATTGTCGGTGTCATTACGCTCTCTGATATCATGATGACAGTGATGGGGGATTGGGTCGCACCGATTGAAGATGAGCAGCAGATTATCCAGCGTGATGAATTCTCATGGCTGATTGAAGGTACCACACCGATTGAAAATGTCAAACATGCGCTCGGTATCGAAGATTTTCCTGATTGGGATAATTATGAAACTTTAGCGGGTTTTATGATGTATAAACTGCGCAAAATTCCTCGTCCTGCGGATTTTGTTGAATATCAAGGTTATAAATTTGAAGTAGTCGATATTGATCATCATAAAATTGACCAATTACTCGTTACCCGTTATATCAAAGATGAAGAAAACCAAATTATCAGCGATAGTTAGTCAAGGTGACTGGGTAATACTGCCGCTTTGACATTGAAACTGATTAACTTTTTTCACGTTTCTTGTTAAAGTAGTTCATGGTTTCACCAAATCGTGAACTTTTTTCTTTTGGGCTTGGCAAATGGTAAAATTATTTTATGCTTGAAATCCGCCACCTTCAATTATTGACCGCACTACGTGAGCAAGGCTCGCTTGCTGCCGCGGCTGAGGACTTGTATGTCACGGCATCAGCAGTCTCCCATCAGCTCAAAGAAATCGAAAATTATTATGGTGTTAGCCTCGTCAATCGCCGCTCAAGACCACTAAGCTTTACCCCGGCGGGCAAAGAAGTACTCAAGCTTGCCGACAGTGTGCTACCGCAATTTAATCGTACCACCGCCAACCTTAAAAGACTGGGTCGTGGTCAAACGGGACAATTACGTTTGGCCTCGGAATGTCATAGCTGTTTTGATTGGTTGATGCCTATTCTTAATCGTTATCGCAGGGAATGGCAAGACGTTGAGCTGGACTTTAGCTCAGGCTTTGAACCTGAGCCCCACCAAATGCTACTCGATGAAGAAATTGATGTGCTTATCACAGCCAGTCGCTTACCCTTGGAGGGAATCAGCTATCTGCCGTTATTCCAATATGAAAGTCGGTTGGTGTTGTCACCGACGCACCCATTAGTCGATAAAAAATCGCCGATTTTGCCAGAAGATTTGATTGATGAAACGCTTATCGTCTATCCTGTGGAAGCCAAGCGGCTCGATATCATCGCGCATTTTTTTGCGCCTGCAGGACTTGCGCCCAAGAAACTAAGAACCACAGAATTGACCGCCATGTTAATTCAGCTAGTTGCGAGCGAACGAGGGGTTGCCTCATTACCGAATTGGGTGGTCAATGAATACGAAAAAAAAGGCTGGGTAATATCAAGGGCATTGGGGGAAGGTGTGTTTTGCCAGCTTTATGCGGCGACCCGTACCACAAGTAAAGAGGTGGCTTATATTCAAGGGTTTTTAGATTTACTGCCAGAGATTACCCATAAACCGATATTACCAGCCCATCATCGAGCCTAATCGATTAAACCTAACCGATTAAAAATGCTGGATGTGATGTTACAACACCACTATTATGTTGATGAATGCCACACCCAAATTACATATCAACATACGCCAACAAAAGACACGCCAATAAAAGCCAAATCGAGGTCACCCAAACAAAGTAGAATGGAATTACTTTGAAGCCAAGTTAACCTCTTCAGGTGAGATATGCGTTGTTGCTAATACTGTTGGCTCATCGTATTCAACTTTTTCAGTGACCAATTCTTCATGGCGCAGTGTCACAGGAATTTGCGTTTCATGACTGACATTTTGGGTCATTAACTGCACTTTTTCCGCCACAATGGTTTCAATATTTACTTTAGCTATTTGTTGAAGTAGAGGAACCTCAATCGGGGTATCGCCTAAAGTAATCGCTTGCCCATTCACCATCAACTGTGGCACATTGACATTATTAGTAACCACGCTAACTAAATTATCATGAGGCGCGTTAGCCTGGGAAAATACATGTTCAATCACTAACACTTCTTGATTGAGTGTCACAGGAACGTTAACCGTTTGGCTGATGATTTTTTTTGATAATTTAATATTGTCTTTGACAAATCGCTCAATTTGCACTCGGGGGCGTTCAGCTAATAGCTCTAAAGTGTTGGTGGTATCTTCACGAAGATCAACGGTTTTGACAATGTTATCATGAGTATGGGTATCATGGGTGTTTGGTTCAGTAGTATTCATCATCGGGTTTTTCATTGAGTGTTTTCCATTGCAAAGTTATTGTTCCAAAATCTGTAATAATATATAACAATCACAAAAAAGACAGATGAAATCATCTGCCTTTTTCAAGCCAATGGCAACACCGTTGGCAGAAGTTAATCTTTATAGTAATTAATTCTAATGATATTAATTATCAAAGTTTACGGGGCGCATTTGGATCGATTGCAGGTGATACATTACCATCGATGGTATCAACACCCGTTACACGCTCGACGCCATCTTTTTGTACATCTAACTCTTCACGGCGAACGGTTTCATTAAATGTCTCAGTACGAGTTTGGGCAACTTTATCTACGTTCACTTCTTCAGTCACGTAAGTTTGTTTGTTGACATTTGCACGTTCTGCTTCCAGTTCGACCTCAATAGTAGCATTGTCATTATCACCAATGCTGCGATCAGTAGGTTTATTAACTGGTGTACGCTGGATATGCGCTTGCTCTTCAGTTAGCTCAACATTCACAGTGCGTGGCTCAGACACAACGTGTTTACCAACTTTTAGTAGACCCGCTACAATTTTATCTTTATTGACTGAAAGGCGTTCTTCAAGCAACTGCAATGTATTGGGTGATTGGTAGTCGTTATCAGTAAGTTTAACAGGTGTGGCAGCACGGTCAAATACATGACGGTCACGAACCGTTTGTTCTTCGATACTGTAATTATAGTCAGGATCGTAGCTATCCATTGTTTCAACAGTATCTCGGCTGAGCGAATCAAAATAGACATTGTCGTCTTGAATACGCGCTAACCCGGCTGGTACCAACACTTCTTTTGAACTAAACCAACCGCCCACATCAACGATAAAATAACGGATACGACCTGTAGTATCATCAACTAACGCACCTTGAATACTACCTACTTTGTCGCCGTTGGCGCCATAAGCGGTTTTACCCGTTGGATCAAAATAATCGTTACCTAAAAGGTCAACGTGGGTGTCTTGGATATCGCGTAAACGCATTAAACTTGCCATGAGAAAATCTCCTTTATATATCTTATTGTCTATTTTTATTAAAATCGTTAAATTAAAATTTAACAAATATAAGATAATTTTTTATAGTTAACTGAAAAATTGTTATAATAAATTTTTTAAAATTCAACAAATTAAATATTTATCACTGATGGATTGTTGAATTCGCCGATGATAAGAGTCACGAAAAACTTCATAATCTTTATCGCTCGACTTGCACACAAGGTTACTGAAAAAAGCTCCCATTAAGTAGTAGGATTTGATAAATTTTTGTTTAGAGGGTGTAATTGGCAGTTGTCTTAAGTAACTTTTGCAAGGAAGCGTAAAAAAATTTGGCTTTTAGCAATAAAGTAAAAACATATAAAAAAAGTTGGGTAGAGCACATAGGGCAAACCACCATCGCAAACCCCAGTAATGCGTTATAAAAAATGCGTTATAAAAACATAGTACTAGGTGATTTTTAATGACAAAATATCAGGGCAAAATAACCCGCTGGCAAGATGACAAAGGCTTTGGGTTTATTGAGCGAACGGATAATAATTTACAAGACTCTGCCATCTTTTTTCATATCAGCGAATACCGAGCGAACCAACGTCCTGTGCTTAATGAAGCGGTAGTTTTTGAAATAGGGCAAGGCAGAGATGGCAAACCCTGCGCTGTCAACGTGCAGCAACAGACGTTTGTCAGACAAAAAGTTGCCCAACAAAATGCCCGGCAAGTTCGTCAAGCTCAAAACGATCTTAAAAATCAAACATTACTTACGTGGGTGGCTATTGGGGTGCTGTTTTTTGTGTTACTGACCGCTGTTGTGCTGGTTAAGCACTTACCCTTATGGATTATAGGTTGGTATTTTGCAATGAGTTTAGCGACCTATCTGCTGTACGCGCATGATAAAAAAGCTGCGCAAAATGGTGATTGGCGCGTGCAAGAAGCGTCACTCCATAAATTAGCTTTTGCTGGGGGTTGGGTAGGGGCGGCGTTTGCCCATTGGTTATTGCGCCATAAATCAACCAAGCCAGAATTTCGTAGGGCTTTTTACTTAACAGTGATCGGGAATCTCTTAGCTTTGGCAATCATAAGTTATATCAACCTAAAAATCAAATGATTGCTTGATAGATTGATGGTTATAGGTCGATTGTTGAGCAAAAAAAATCCCTAATCTAGCTTAGGGATTTTTTTTGCATAAGACAATTAGATTAATTCAATGGCTAAGGCAACCGCTTCACCGCCACCGATACATAGGCTAGCAATGCCTTTTTTACCACCTGTGCGTTTGAGTGAGTTGATGAGTGTGACTACGATACGCGCACCCGATGCCCCCACGGGATGACCCAATGCACAAGCACCGCCTTCGATATTAACCTTAGCATGATCAAGGTCATTTTCTTGCATAGCAAGCATGGTTACCATGGCGAATGCTTCATTGATTTCCCAAAGATCAACGTCTTCTTTGCTCCAGCCAGCTTTTGCTAAAACTTTTTTCACACACTCGATAGGTGCGATAGTAAATTCGCTTGGGTGTTGTGAGTGAGTGGCTTGGGCAACGATACGTGCAAGTGGTTTTAAGCCTTTTTCTTTGGCTTTGTCTTCTGACATCAATACAACGGCGGCTGCCCCATCAGAGATTGAGCTTGAGTTAGCGGCAGTGACTGTACCATCTTTTGAGAACGCGGGTTTTAAGGTTGGGATTTTGTCTACATTGGCTTTACCGGGTTGTTCGTCCGTGTCAATGACTACATCGCCTTTACGAGTTTTGACAGTAACCGGAACGATTTCGTTTTTGAAGTGACCTTCATTGATGGCGGTGTTGGCGCGTTTTAGCGATTCGATAGCAAATGCATCCATCGCCTCACGTGTGATACCCCGTTTATCTGCCATTTCTTGCGCAAATGCACCCATTAACTTGCCGGTATCAGCATCTTTAAGACCATCTAAGAACATGGTGTCTTTGATCTCGCCATCTCCCATGCGATAACCACCACGTGCCTTTGGTAGCACATAAGGGGCGTTGGTCATTGATTCCATACCACCTGCTACCACGATATCAAACTCACCACTACGAATTGAGTTGGCACCTAGCATAATGGCTTTCATACCAGAACCACAAAGTTTGTTGACATTGACTGCGCCTGTGGCATCTGGGATACCTGCTTTACGCATCGCTTGACGCGCTGGGCTTTGACCTGCACCTGCGGTTAAGATACAACCCATGATAACTTCGTCAATCTCTTCTGGTTTTACGCCAGCACGGTTAACGGCTTCTTTAATGACGGTTGCACCAAGCTCTGGCATTGATACTTCGTTCAAATCACCTTGGAATCCACCCATTGGGGTGCGAACGCCATCTACGATTACGACTGAATTTTCCATATTAAATTTCCTTTGAGTTAGGGTTTCTGTTGTCACAAGCAAACTACGACCTAAATCACTAGGGTCTATAAACAGGGTTGTAAACGGCAACCATGCCAATCACAATAGATGTTTTAAGTTTTGCTAATGCGATACATTTCATATTATCATAGTTAAAATGTAAATTAAACTACTGAAAACACTGTAAAATATACCAATTAAGTCTACCTAAATTTTACTGCATTAACTCATCCAACCGAATGCGCACCACCTTATCTGTCACGGTATCTAACGCTTCGATTTTAGCAATCGCTTCATTCATATTGCGCTCAACAACGGGGTCAACCATAATAATGACTGGCAAATCAGTGCTAGTATCATCATGCGCTGGCTGTTGCAAAATTGCATCAATACTAATTTTAGACTCACTTAAAATGCGGGTAACTTCTGCTAGTACACCCAAATCATCTTTGACTTGTAGGCGCAGATAGTAGCCTGTGATCATTTCATCGCTCGATAAAATACGTGTGTTATTGAGTGTCTCAGGCTGGAACGCCAAATGTGGCACCAAATTGGCAGTTGAATCATTGGTCTCTGCAAGGGCGCGTACCATGTCCACCACATCTGCCATCACGGCTGATGCAGTTGCCCCTGCGCCGGCACCCGAACCGTAATACAAGGTTTGTCCAACAGGCTCTGCGTCAACCATGATGGCATTTTTTACCCCATTCACATTGGCAAGTAACACCTGTTTTGGAATCAAAGTCGGATGTACACGTAATTCAATACCTTCTTCGCCACTGTCTAAAATACGACGTTTGGCAAACCCTAAATGCTTGATACGGTAGCCAAGCTCGTTGGCATAACGCACATCTTGCTTGGTGATTTTGGTAATGCCTTCACAGTAAACTTTGTCAAATTGCAATGGAATACCAAATGCAATTGACGCAAGCAGCGTCAATTTATGCGCAGCATCAATCCCTTCGACATCAAATGTCGGATCGGCTTCGGCATAACCCAGCGCTTGGGCTTCAGCGAGGACATCTGCAAAGTCCCGCTTTTTATCGCGCATTTCAGTCATGATAAAGTTGCCTGTACCATTGATGATACCTGCAAGCCAATCGATTTTGTTGGCAGCTAAGCCTTCACGTAAGATTTTGATAATCGGAATACCGCCGGCAACCGCGGCTTCATACGACACTTTGACGCCCTTGGCATCTGCCTTGGCAAAAATCTCATTGCCATGTTCTGCCAGTAAGGCTTTGTTGGCAGTCACAATATGTTTGCCATGGTCGATTGCCGCTAAAATCACCTCTTTAGCCGTGGTGGTACCGCCCATCAATTCCACCACAATATCCACATCATCTTGCTGAACGATATCAAGCAAATCGGCAGATTGTTTGATGTCTGTTGGGATATCGGTACGGTTGCGACGCGTGCCTACGTGGGTAATTTTAATCTCACGTCCTGTGCGACGCGTCATTTCATCAAGGTTGTTTTGTAGTAGTTCAACCACCCCAGTACCCACAGTACCAAGCCCTAAAATCGCTAATTGAATAGGTCGATTATTCATAAAAAAAATTCTCAAATGTCAAAAATATAAAAATAAAAGTTTAAAAATTGGCTAGCTAAATATACCATGCTAACTTGTGATTGGTAAGGTATAAAATCCAATTGCCCAAAAAAATTAAAATAAAAAAACCAGCTAATGATGACTAGCTGGTTTGTATCCCATCCGGGGTTAACTTATTTGAGGTTGAGCGCCTGTGCCAATTCAGCAGGTGGCAGATAACCGCCAAGTTGATGACCTTCTGTGTCAAACACCGCTGGGGTGCCATTGATACCCAAATTTGCGCCTAACTCATAAATTTTACGTACTGGGTTACTGCAAGTCGGTGCATTGATAGGCATGCCCAATTTGGCATCGGTTAAGGCTTTTTTGCGGTCACTGCTACACCAGATTTTTTCCATGATTGGCATGGTCTGTTCACTACGTGGCCAAGGTAGATAACGCACTTCGATCCCCAGTGCATTTACCTCATCAATTTCACTGTGGAATTTACGGCAATAACCACAATCTGCATCGGTAAACACATAGATTGCTGCTTTCGTCTGCCCCTTAGCGGGGAAGATAATCATGTCTTTTTTATCAATAGTGGCAAGGCTGGCTTTCGCATCTTGCGCTTGCAAGTTCGCTGAGATATGCTCAGGTTTGGCACCACCGACTTTGATGATATCGCCTTGTACTACATATTGACCTGTCGCATCGGTGAAAAACGCCGGTAAACCTTCGGCTTTAACCCAATAGATATTTGGCATACTGGTCGCTGTCACCGAGGTGATTTTGGCGGTGATACCTGATTCGGCTAAATTTGCCGCCAGCATTTGCTGTAGCTGTGATTCATTTTTTGTCACGGTGGCTGAGCTGCTACTCGCTTCGTGTTTCTGACTTTCAGAATTGACGGGTGTGCGCGATTGGGCATTATCACAACCTGCCAAACCAACAATGCCAGCCACGGTGATGACACTGGTAATTAAACGGGTAGCTAATGAGGTTTTAGAACGATAAGTTGCAAAACGAATGAGCATGAGAAAACCCACAGAACGTTAATATAGGTTTTTATTTTACCATATTGTTATGGCGTATGAGCGCTACCCCTGTCAACTTATTGTTAATAATCTATCAGGTCTACTAGGTCGGGGCTCACATTTTTGCCCGTTCCAATCTTTCTGCTCGTCTCAATCTTTCCGCTTGTTTCAATCTTTTGGTGCGCTAAAAGCAACCGGCTCAAAGCCAAGTTCTATTAATGGATTAAAAGGTTGTTTAACAAAGTTTGCTTAACTAGGTTTTTTAAAAAAATTCAGCGTTTAAGCAAATAACTTTTGATAAGTTGCAATACAATTTAAACATTGTGTTTGAATGACAAATTTGTAAACTAATAAATCGTCAGCTAGTTATAACTATTATTATTTTTTCATCTTTTACTATTTTTTAGGAATTTATCATGGCAATTGCTAGTTTGTTAACCTTACTCGACGATATTAGCGTCATCCTAGATGATGTATCGGTGATGACAAAAGTCGCTGCCAAAAAAACGGCGGGCGTGTTGGGCGATGATTTGGCACTTAACGCCAATCAAGTGTCAGGGGTAAAAGCCGATCGCGAGTTACCTGTGGTGTGGAGTGTCGCCAAAGGCTCCTTAGTCAATAAAGCGATTTTGGTGCCACTGGCTTTGATTATTAGTGCGATTTCGCAAGCCTTAGTGACCGGGTTATTGATGATTGGTGGTTTATATCTGTGTTATGAAGGGGCAGAAAAAGTGGTGCACAAATTTTGGCCCCACGCTGGCAGCAATGACCCCGAGCAAGCCGAACGGGTAGCAGCCAATGCCAATGAAAGCATAGATTTGGTGGCGCATGAAAAAGAGAAAATCAAAGGGGCAGTGCGGACGGACTTTATTTTATCGGCTGAAATCATTGTGATTTCCCTCGGTACCATTGCGGCAACGGTGCCTTTACTGGATAAGGCAGTAACACTGGTAGTAATTTCACTCATCATGACAGTGGGTGTGTATGGCTTTGTTGCCATGATTGTCAAGATAGATGATTTGGGGTTGCACTTGCAGCAAAAGTCGTCATCAGCGGCACAAAGTATAGGTAAGGCGTTATTAGCCTTTGCGCCTATTTTGATGAAAGTGCTATCAATCGCCGGTACTTTGGCGATGTTCTTGGTGGGTGGTGGTATTTTGGCACATGGCGTTGGCGCGTTACATCATGGAATTGAACATTTAGGTGACTTGTCAGGGGCGTTTTCAGGCTTAACCACCAACCTATTAAATGCACTGGTTGGTTTGATAGCAGGTTTAGTGGTAGTTGCGATCATGACAGTCATCTCAAAAATTCGTAACAAGCCTGCCCATTAAACAAGCCCGCCAATTCATTGTATCTAAAATTTGTAGCTAAAATAAAAAAGCAGTTCATGTTGAACTGCTTTTTTATTGCTATACGTGCACGCAAACACGATTGACTTACTGATTGTGCTGCGGCGCTTCCGATTCATCGTGAGAGGGCGCCAATTCAGTTTGGGCGGTGGTCGTTGATTTTTTAGTGACAACCACGGCATTTTCCACCTTTTTACTGGTACGCGTTTTGGGTTTGGCTGCTGGTTTTTCGCTCGCCTTAGCTTTCCGCGTACGGGTTTTTGGTGCTTTTGGGGTTGCCAAGGTCAGCATACCAACGGTTGCCGGTTTCATTTGTTCTGCCACACTTTCAATCATGTTCTTATAACTTACCGGTGTGGTTTTACGTTTTTGCGCAGCTGCTTCTGCGCTATCTTCTACGTCCTTTGCTTCAACACCTTCGCTGTCAGTATTAAAGGCTACTGCTGGTTCATCAGCTGTTGGCACTGAGTCAACGTCCTGATTCACTATAGCATCATCCGCTATTGTTGTCGCAGAGACTGGCTCGGTTGGTCGGTTAGCGACTGGCGCATTGTGTGCTTGCAAGTAAGCTTCGACCAATTTACCTTGCTCAATCAAAGCATGACCTTGCTCGCCCAAACGCGCCACAATCCATGCGCCTACGGTACCTGCTTGATAGGACAGATGGTTTTGGTTAGGCGACGCTGATTGAGTTGAGGCTGCTTCTACTTGACCTGTAACGCTGCCAGTTTCGGAGTTAGGCTCAGCAACTGACGGGTTTGAGTCAGTCGGCGCTTGAGTGACAGCAGTATTAACCAAAGAACCGCGTGGGTCATTGATGGCGCGTTTAGTTACCGCTGGTAGTGCAGCGTCAGTTTTGCCTGCTTGGCGTTGGAACTGATTGGCTGGCAAAATGGCCGTATGATAATCATCCAAATTTTGCGCGGATAGACTGGCATAGCCATAATTTCTAAAGTACTGCCCAAAACGCTGTTGTTCAGCCACTACGACATTATCTTTTGCGGGGGTAGTGGTAGTAGCAGCTTGATGATTAAAAGCATCGATGGCTTGGATAAAGCAGCTAACCACGCTGTCGGTTGCCATTTTTTCAGCGGCATTATCTAAGTACTGGTTAATAAACTGACTCACCGTACCTGAAATTTTTGTCACCGAAGTGCTCACTACAGAGGCAACTGGGCTAAATTGCGCTTGATAAGCCTTATAGACTTCGCGTGGGTCATTTTTGGCACGGCCTTGGCTCGGTGTCACTGCCAGCTGTGCTGTGGTTGGTTCAGCTGATGGCGCAGATGGTGTCGATGCTTTAGCAAGCTCGGCTACCTCGTCATTGGACACTGTAACGTTGCTAGGGTTAACTGGCGTCTCAATTGCCTGTTCGGGCATCGAAGCTGATGCTATTGGCTGCGCCTCAGGTTTTGCAATTTCCCCTTTGCTGGCATCTAGCGAGAGATGCGTTGTTTCAACCGCAGCTATAGGTTGTTGTTGTTCAGTTTTAAATACTTGAACTTGCACACTGTTGGGGTCACGTTGTTTGGTGCCTTTCGGTTTTTCTGCTCTGGATTGGTTGTTTTTTCTACCATCGACAGGGGCAACAGCGGTATCAGTCGCTGTCACATCATTGACTACAGCCGCGTTACTATCTTCATTCGCTAGTGTTGGACGACGTTCTTTGACCCCGCGGCTGTCACGGCGACTATTCGGCTCGCGTTTTGGCAGCTCACTAGTTTTAGCAGTTTTTGACGCATCGTTTGACTTGTCTTTATTACTGTCAGTGTCCTGTGATGAAACTTCCGTCTCACTCGTTTCAGATTGATAACGGTTTGGTTTTTTAGCCTTTGGTTTGCGGTTACCACGTTTACGGCGCTCAGCATCTTTATCGCTTGATTCAGCCGTGGCCGAAGGTTGTTGAGACGCTTCTTGATAAGGATTGGCGCTAGTTTCATTGGTGTTAGCTGTCACCGCAGGGATGCTTGCCGTCAATGCCGCGTAATTGATTTGACCTTGCACCCCCAAGCTTTGCGCGCCGGTATTGACAAGACTTTCAATCGCCGAAGCAGCATCTTGACCACTAAAGTGTGGGGTGACTTGGGCTTGCTGGGTAGGGGCAAACAAGTTCGATAGCCAAGCGACTGCAGAAGTTGCAGGGACAGTGGCAGCCGGCTGCACGGGTTGTGGCGCGGCAGCTTTGGGGGCAGTCGTATTGTTGGCAGTTTGCTGAGATTTGTTGGATGGCGTTGCAGGGTTAGGCGTGGTATTGGCGGCGTTGCTAGCATTACTCCAGGCATTATGATTACCTGTCGGCGCTACACGGCTGACTTCATTGTCATCGGTGTGCCAGTTGCTCGTATCGTAGCCACGGTCTTTATATTCTTGTTGTTGGCTTTCGGCGACACGCTCATAGCTCGATGGCGCGAACCCATCACTGTTATAAGTGATATTAAACTCGGGGGATTCAAGATGCGCATGCGGCAAGATGGTAATGCGCGTACCACTTTCTTGCTCAAGACAGACGAGCGTTTCACGTTTTTCGTTGAGTAAAAATGCCGCGATGTCGGTTGGCACTTCGGCTTGTATTTCGCCATGACGCTCTTGTAGCGCCCGTTGTTCGATTTGACGCATGATTGACAAAGCAAGTGAACGCAAGTCACGAATCATACCGGTACCGTGACAACGGGGGCAGAGGTAACCTGTGGCTTCTTCAAGTGACGGACGCAAGCGTTGACGACTCATTTCCAGTAGTCCAAAACGTGAAATTTCAGCGAATTGGATACGTGCGCGGTCATTTTTGGTGGCTTCTTTGAGACGATTTTCCACTTGTTTTTGGTGGTCATCGGTTGCCATGTCAATAAAGTCAATAACAATCAAACCACCCATATCACGCAGGCGTAATTGACGGGCGATTTCATCTGCTGCTTCCAAATTGGTATTAAACGCCGTTTCTGAGACATCCGCGCCTTTGGTGGCTTTTGATGAGTTGATATCGATCGATACCAGGGCTTCAGTTTGGTCAATTACAATTGAACCGCCGCTTGGCAAACGTACTTCACGTTGGTAGGCGGTTTCGATTTGTTTTTCAATTCCAAAACGGGCAAACATGGGCTCATAGTCAGTATATTTGCGCAGTTTGTTCGCTTGCTGCGGCATCACCGCTTCAATAAAATTCGCCGCTTCATTATAGGCGTATTCATTGTCGACCCAAATCTCCGTGATATCATCACGCAGGTAGTCGCGTACTGCACGGGTGACTACGCCCGCTTCTTGGTGCAACAGGCGAGGTGAGGGAAATTTTTGGCTTTGTTGTTGGATGCCTTTCCAGATGTTTAATAAATGGTCAAGGTCTTGTTGTAATTCATCCGTGGTTTTACCAATCCCTGCGGTACGGATGATAACGCTCATGCCTTTGGGTAGTCTTAGCTCACTTAACGCTTGCTTCATCTCATCGCGCAGCTTGCCAGAGATTTGGCGAGAGATACCGCCGCCACGCGCATTGTTGGGCATCAATACCAAATAACGACCCGCCAATGAAATCAGAGTAGATAAAGCCGCGCCTTTATTACCGCGTTCTTCTTTTTCCACCTGAACGATGAGCTCATCGCCTTCTTTAATCAGTTGTTTGATGTTAGTGGTAGAGCGAGGGTCGCCTGCTAGATATTCTGGGGCGATTTCACGAATCGGTAAAAAACCTTGACGTTGTGAACCGTATTCCACAAATACGGCTTCAAGCGATGGCTCGACACGGGTCACATGACCTTTATAAATATTGGCTTTTTTTTGCTCGCGGGTACGATTTTCTAAATCGAAATCATACAAATGATTGCCATTGCACAGGGCAACACGGATTTCTTCGGCGTGGGTAGCATTGATGAGGATGCGTTTCATGTGTTTTCTCCTAAACACACAAAACATACGAGCGTAGATAAATGTTGCTATCAAACATTACTATCAAATATTAGGCGAAACAACGTCAAACAGTCTTGACTATACTCGCTGATACCAAGCGCAAGTGGCTTGACAACGCTTGATAACAAGGTTTGTTGTTCACCAAAAATTGCATGATGAAGTTGGATTATTGCCATAGCGAGGTTGTAAGCCTGTTATGTAAATATAGCCGTCATGCTGGATTGGGGTTATAGCCCAAAACAATGTGTGTTTTAGGACAAATGAATGAACCCTGTTTCCCTATTGGTCAAAAAGTGTTAGCGTTAGTTTTCGCTTTAAATGGCAAGCCTGATAAGTTAGGTTTTACAAAGGCGTGGGCAATTTAAAATGGTAAATCGTCCAAAACCGTAAACGTTTATCTCAAAATCGCAACTACTGAGTTCATTTACCTAGGCGCATAATACGCTAATCGTTACCAGCAGTTTTGTGTTTGTAAGGCACAAAACCCACCATTTATCTGTTATCTCTATACATCACTAATCTTTACAAACTATTTGAACATGTTTTCAAATGACAATTATCTTCGTTACTCGTATGTCGTGTGCTGATATTGATTAAAATCAGTCTTAAAATCTATAAATATTGGCAGTCTAGTGCGCCCTATCGTAAGTCATACCGCCATGAATAAATTTCGGCTGTATGGGCGACAGCAAAAGCGACAGTTTAATTATCCCGCATACACTCCATTGTGATGAAGCTTAACAGGGTTTAAGTCGAATTGATGGCGCGAATTCATAGCGGCATAGGCACTAAACTGCTAAACTATAGCAAATTTTTATGTAAACGGCTATTAAAATATGACAGAGCACTCGCAGTCTCCCAAACGTCCTGCCCATCCTAACAAAAAACGCGACACCCCATCGCAACAATCGGCTCATCAAACCCCAAAACGCACGCCTAGCAAACAACCGCCGAGCAAACAACCCCAGTCTGCAGATGACGATATTTTAGATTTTGCTAAAGTCAATTACTTGACCGTCACGCGCCAGCAGCATGACCAACGTGTTGATAATTTTTTGTTGGGTCGTCTTAAAGGACTGCCGCGCTCACACGTCTATAACATGATTCGTTCCGACGAAATCCGTGTCAATGGCAAACGCTGTAAACCCCACGATAAACTGCAGCGTAATGACGTGGTGCGCATTGCACCCATCAAGCTTGCCACGCGTGAAAAACCCGTGATAAGCCCTGACTTTGCCCAGAGCTTGCTTGAGCGCATTGTATATGAAGATGAGGGTTTAATCGTGCTCAATAAACCATCGGGTATGGCGGTGCATGGCGGCAGTGGCGAGAGTTTTGGCGTGATTGAAGCCATGCGAGAAGTAACGGGTAAAAAATACCTTGAGCTGGTACACCGCATTGACAAAGATACCTCTGGCTTACTGATGATTGCCAAAAAACGCTCAACCCTTAAAACTTTACAAGAGCATTTGCGAGAAAAAACCTTGCAAAAAACCTATCTGTGTTTGGTGGTAGGTTGGATAAGTAGCGAAACACAAACCATTGATAAACCGCTACTAAAATACACGTTGCCTGCCACACAAGAAGGCAAAAGCGGTGAACGCCGTGTCAAAGTAGATGTAAAATCCGAAGATAGCAAGCCAAGCCAAACCCAAATTAACGTGTTGCAAAAATTTGAGTTAAATGGTCAAAAAGTCAGCTTAATTGAAGCCAAACCGCTGACAGGGCGTACCCACCAAATTCGGGTTCATTTGGCGAGTATCGGGCATCCATTATTGGGTGATGATAAATACAATCCGAATGTAGCTAAAGGCGATAAAAGCGTGCGCCGTTTGTGTCTGCATGCCTATCAACTCGAAATTCCAGAATATGAAACAATTACAGCCGAATTGCCAGAGGATATGCAAAGTTTAATTGGTAATGAAAATGATTGAATATTATGGTTGGGTGTGTGTCCGAGAAGGTTTTAATGAAGCCAACGAATCTGAAGAGATGATGGGTAAAATTTGGCAAGAATTTCTTTCTAAAATAGATATGACCTTTAAAAATTTAGAAAATCCACAGATTAAAACGGGTATTCTAAATGGCAACTATCAATTTATGATTTTTGGGTTTCATAATCATAAATCGCAAGAATTTTTTGACGTTTTAGAAATTTATCAGTGGCTTGCTAAAAATGCTGTTGGCTCATATGGGTTGCTTCATTATTTTGACGATGAAGATAAAGCAGGATTCGACAATCAATTTCAAGTGTATAGTTTAAAAAAAGGTAAGTTTGAATGTCAGCAAGACAAATTATTATCTCCCTATTTTAATGAAATTGAAGATAGAAAATGACAACAAATAATTTCAAAGACAAATCGCTAATCATTTTCGATTGGGATGGCACGTTGATGGATTCGGTGGGCTTAATCGTCGATGCCATGCGCTATGCTGCTGAAAAGCACGGTTTAACCGTCACTGATGAAGCGACAAAATCTATTATCGGCATTGCGTTAGTCGATGCGTTTCCCATGCTATTTCCCAATGACAGCGATAAATATGATGAACTTTTAGCGACTTACTCAGAATATTATGTCAAGCATTGCGACAACGACAAACTGTTTGATGGTATTAAAGAATTGATTCAAGATTTACACGCACAAGGCAAAACACTAGCGATTGCCACAGGGAAAAAACGAAAAGGGCTGCAGCGCGTGCTACCCAATTCTGGCATTCAAGCGTTTTTTACGCTCACCAAAACCGCTGACGAAACCGCAGGTAAGCCCAATCCGCTCATGCTGCAAGCAATTTTGAGCGAAACGGGTAAAACGGTGGAAGATGCGATATTGGTCGGTGATAGTATTCATGACATCCGTATGGCAAATGCAATACAGATGGATAGCATTGCTGTAAGTTATGGCTGTGAAAAAGCCGATGTTTTGGCAAAAGAACATCCAACTAAGCTTGTGACCACAATCAATGAACTAAAACAACAGCTAATTTAGTTTAGCTTTGTGCAGATAACTAACTTCGAGTAGAATAACGGCAATTAAAAATTTTAAAAAGCTGTTTACAATGACCGAAGAACTACTCATCAACATCAGTCCATCTGAGAGCCGAGTCGCGGTGCTCGAAGATGGGATACTGAACGAAATCTTTATCGAACGCCATAGCAAACTTGGCTCAGTGGGCAATATCTACCTTGGCACAGTGGTGCGCGTACTGCCAGGCATGCAGGCGGCGTTTATCGATATTGGGCAATCGCGTACCGCGTTTTTGCACGTCAATGATATGCAGACCCTGCGTCCTAAGCTCTCAGCCATTGAACCGCCCAAACCGCAAAACCCCGCAATTGACAACACCTTAGACCCTGACACCACTACGCTTGCGATGACCACAACCACCTATCAGCCACCGCCTAGCGAGTTGATAGAGAACCGCTTGTATGAAGGACAGCGTATCTTGGTGCAAGTGATTAAAGACCAATTAGGCAGTAAAGGCGCACGACTGACGACGGATGTGTCATTGCCTTCGCGTTATTTGGTGTACTTGCCGTATGGTGAACATATCGGCATCTCACAGCGGATTGATGGCGATGAGCGAGAGCGGTTAAAAACACAGCTTGGCGAGCTGATGCACCAAGTCAAACTACAAGGCGGATTGATTGCCCGTACCGCTGCCGAAAATATCCCACAATCCAAACTTGAAGAAGATATTTATTATCTACTGCAGCTTTGGCGGATGGTACAAGCCCGCCGTGAACAAACGCCGACCCATCGCCGTTTTGAGCTGATTTATCAAGATTTATCGCTACCTTTGCGCGCGATTCGAGATTTGATTGGTGAGCAGACTGAAAGGGTGACGGTCGATAACGCCCGAGTGTTTGATGCTATTCGTCATTTTGCCAAAGAATTTGTCCCACTGATTTATCCACGTATTCAATTGTATGAAGGCGAGCAGGCGTTATTTGATGTTCACCGCGTTGAAGATGATTTAAAAGACGCGCTCAATCGCCGTGTTAATCTCAAATCAGGCGGTTATCTTATCATCGACCAAACCGAAGCCATGACCACCATTGATGTCAATACAGGCTCATTTGTCGGAGGGCGTTCTCTTGAAGATACGGTGTATAAAACCAATTTAGAGGCCACCCATGCCATCGCCCGTCAGCTGCGACTGCGTAATTTGGGTGGGATTATCATTCTTGACTTTATCGATATGCAAGAGCAACAACACCGCGATGAAGTGCTAGCAAGCCTGCAAGAACAGCTCAAACGTGACTATGCCAAAACCAACATCAGCGAAGTCTCAGCGCTTGGGCTGATAGAGATGACTCGCAAACGCACGCGTGAGAGCCTACAACAACAGCTTTGTGAGCCGTGTCCAACCTGTGGCGGTAAAGGCTTTGTCAAAAGCGCCGAAACCGTGTGTCTGGAGATTTTTCGCGAATTGATGCGCTGCGCCAGAACCTATAATGCCCCCAAGAAATTTACTGTGGTCGCAAATAGCGGGGTGATTGATTTGCTTGAAACCATTGAAGCGGATACGGTGGCAGAGATGGAATATTTGCTGGGTCGTCCGATTAACTTGGAGAGTGATAACCGTTTTAATCAAGAACAATATGATATTTTGCTAGATTAGCCTATTGCTTTTACCCAAAAAATCGGTATAATACAGCCCACTTAACTTATTGCAGGGCGACGAAGATGATTCGTCAATTCATAAAAGAATAAGCCCTTTAATACAGTCGCTCCATTGATTGCGACACGAAATTAAAGAATACAGTTTCACCGACTATTAATCATGCTATCTATGTATTGCAAGTTAATAGTTTGAGTGGGACTGAAATTTTTTTATTTTCAAAAAGTGCCTGTCAAAAACAGGTAAAAAATACAAGTTAGGTGTTTACTCAATAACAGCTTAACACCCAACGCAAATTAACCCATATCAAACTTTATATTAGGAGCTTACTGGCATGGCTAACCAGAAAATCCGTATCAGACTTAAATCTTTTGACCATCGTCTGATTGACCAATCAGCTCAAGAGATTGTTGATACCGCAAAACGCACAGGTGCACAAGTTCGTGGTCCAGTACCGCTACCAACTCGCATTGAACGCTTTAACATCTTAACCTCACCACACGTGAACAAAGATGCCCGTGACCAATACGAAATCCGCACATTCAAACGTATGGTAGATATCGTTCAGCCTACTGACAAAACAGTCGATGCACTGATGAAGTTAGATTTGGCGGCGGGTGTTGATGTACAAATCGCATTAGGCTAACCCCTTAGGGTAACACCTATATTGAATAACAGTAAAAATTAAGAGGTTAACAACATGGCGATCGGTTTAGTCGGAAAAAAATGCGGCATGACTCGTATCTTCACAGAAGCAGGTGTTTCAATTCCTGTAACTGTTGTTGAAGTTACTGCCAACCGTATCTCTCAAATCAAAACACAAGACACAGACGGCTATCAAGCTATCCAAGTAACAACTGGCGAACGTCGTGATTCTCGTGTTAATGCAGCTCAAAAAGGTCACTTTGCAAAAGCTGGCGTTGCTGCAGGTCGTGGCACTTGGGAATTTCGCGTCGAAGACAGCGAACTTGAAGGCCGCGAAGCAGGTAGTGAAATCGCTGCTGACTTGTTCCAAGTAGGTCAAATCGTTGACGTAATTGGTACCAGCAAAGGTAAAGGTTTCCAAGGTGGTATCAAACGCCACAACTTCCGTTCACAAGATTGGACACATGGTAACTCAGTATCTCACCGCGTTGTGGGTTCTACAGGTCAAAACCAAACACCGGGTCGTGTATTTAAAGGCAAAAAAATGCCAGGTCAAATGGGTAACAAACGTGTGACCGTACAAGGCTTAGAAGTGATTTCAGTTGATGCTGAAAAAGGTATCCTAGTTATCAAGGGTGCAATTCCTGGTGCCAACGGTGGCGACGTTATCGTACGTCCATCAGTTAAAGCTTAATCAAGGGGATTAACGTGAATCTAAATACAGTAACAGGTTCGGCGGTTGAGCTATCAGACGTAGCATTTGGTCGTGAATTCAACGAAGCACTTGTACACCAAGTAGTTACCGCTTATTTAGCGGGTGGTCGTCAAGGTAGCCGTGCTCAAAAAACGCGTGGTGAAGTATCTGGCGGTGGTAAAAAACCATGGCGTCAAAAAGGTACTGGCCGTGCACGTGCAGGTTCCATCCGTAGCCCAATTTGGGTCGGTGGTGGTCGCGCATTTGCAGCCAAACCACAAGATTGGTCACAAAAAGTGAACCGTAAAATGTACCGTGGTGCCATGCAATGCATTCTTGCTGAATTGATTCGTCAAGACCGTTTAGTATTGGTTGATGACATCAGCATCTCAGCACCAAAAACTAAAGAGCTTATCGCTAAACTTAAAGACTTAAATGCCCCTAAAGCATTAATCGTTACCAATGAAGTTGACGAAAATCTTTACTTAGCTGCTCGCAATATTCCATACGTCAGCGTACTAGGTAGCACTGAAGTTGATCCAGTTAGCCTAATTGCGTTTGACAAAGTCATCATGTCTGTCGCAGCCGCCAAAGAAATTGAGGGAGTGTTAGCATGAATAACGCAAGACTATATCAGGTACTAAAAGCACCTGTATTTTCAGAAAAATCTCAAATCTTGGGCGATACTTTAGGTGTGCAAGTGTTCAAAGTTGACACCAACGCGACAAAAAAAGAGATTAAAAAAGCCGTAGAATTAATGTTTGAAGGTGTTGAAGTAGTTAAAGTTAACACTTTGAATGTTAAAGGTAAGACAAAGCGATTTGGTCGCACGGTAGGTCGTCGTCAAGACTTCAAAAAAGCCTATGTGACCTTAAAAGCTGGTCAAGATGTTCAAGTAGCCGACGTAGCAGAACAACCTGCTGCTGACAACGAATAAGGATTACACAATGCCTATCGTAAAAGCCAAACCGACATCACCAGGTCGCCGATTTGTCGAGAAAGTGGTGCATCCACACCTTCATAAAGGTCGTCCTTATGCAGCATTAGTAGAGTCAAAAGGCAAAACTGGTGGTCGTAACAACAACGGTCGCATCACTACCCGTCATATCGGTGGTGGTCATAAACAGCATTACCGTGTTGTTGACTTCAAACGTAACAAAGACAACATCCCTGCTGTTGTAGAGCGTATTGAGTACGATCCAAACCGTACTGCACACATTGCATTACTTAAATATGCAGACGGTGAGCGTCGTTACATCATCGCACCAAAAAAATTGCAACAAGGCGATACCGTTATTTCTGGTGAAACTGCACCAATTCGCCCAGGTAACTGCTTGCCACTACGTAGCATTCCAGTGGGTACAGTGATTCACAATATCGAACTTAAAATCGGTAAAGGTGCACAGATCGCTCGTTCAGCAGGTGCTGCGGTTCAATTATTGGGTCGTGATGGTATCTATGCAATCGTTCGTTTACGTTCAGGCGAAACTCGTCGTATCCACGTAAATTGTCGTGCGGTTATCGGTGAAGTATCAAACACTGAAAATAACCTTAAATCATTGGGTAAAGCAGGTGCCAACCGCTGGCGTGGCGTTCGTCCTACCGTTCGTGGTACTGCAATGAACCCAGTTGACCATCCACACGGTGGTGGTGAAGGTCGTAACTTCGGTAAACACCCAACCAGCCCATGGGGTCAAAAGGCTAAAGGCCTTAAAACACGTTCTAACAAACGTACTGACCACATGATTATCCGCCGTCGTCGCGTCAATAAGAAATAAGGAATAATTTCATGCCTCGTTCATTGAAAAAAGGTCCATTCATCGATGCGCACTTGTTTGCCAAAGTTGAGAATGCGTTAGAAACTAACTCACGCAAACCAATCAAAACTTGGTCACGTCGCTCAATGATTTTGCCACAAATGGTCGGCTTAACTATTTCTGTTCATAACGGTCGTACACACGTACCTGTTATCGTAAACGAGCAAATGGTTGGTCATAAACTTGGTGAATTCGCCCCAACCCGTACATATCGTGGTCACGGCGTTGACAAGAAATCTAAGAAATAAGGTGCTCATCATGGAAGTAACTGCAAAATTACGCGGTGCCGCCATTTCGGCACAAAAAGTACGCTTAGTTGCTGACGAAGTTCGCGGCAAATCAATCGAGCGTGCATTAGATATCTTAACCTTTAGCAACAAAAAAGCCGCTAAATTGGTTAAAAAATGCTTAGAATCTGCGATTGCTAACGCTGAGCATAACAATGGTTTAGACATCGATACATTGCGTGTTTCTACCATTTATGTGGATGAAGGTATTACGTTAAAACGTGTTTTACCACGTGCCAAAGGTCGTGCTGACCGTATTAGCAAACGTACTTGCCACATCACAGTTAAGGTAGGAGCATAATATGGGACAGAAAGTTCATCCAATCGGCATCCGTCTTGGCGTAATCCGTAAATCAAACGCTAACTGGTATGCAGATCCAAAAAAATACTCTGAATACTTAATCAACGACTTACAAGTTCGTAAATATTTAGAGAAAAAGCTTAAAGCAGCGATGATCAGCGGTATTAGCATCGAACGTCCTACGGGCGCAGCTAAAATCACTATCGCCACTGCACGTCCTGGTATCATCATTGGTAAAAAAGGCGAAGATATTGAAAGCCTACAAAAAGAACTTACCAAATTAATGGGTGTGCCAGCACAAGTTAGCATTGAAGAAATCACCCAACCAGACTTAGACGCACGTCTAGTAGCTGATGGTATTGCTTCACAACTTGAACGTCGTGTCATGTTCCGCCGTGCTATGAAACGTGCTGTTCAAAACAGTATGAAAGCTGGCGCACAAGGTATCAAAGTTGAGCTATCAGGTCGTCTTGGCGGCGCTGAGATTGCTCGCTCAGAGTGGTATCGTGAAGGTCGTGTACCATTGCATACATTACGTGCTGACATTGACTACTCAAATGTACGCGCAGAAACCACTTACGGTACTATCGGTGTAAAAGTTTGGATTTTCCGTGGAGAAGTGCTTGATGGCATGAACCGTGTATATAATCCAGTCAAAGAAGAAAAACAAGCACGTGCACCTCAAAAACGTCGTGCTCGTAATGATCGTAGCGACCGCCCACGTAGTGAGCGCCCAGCTAAAGACAGAGGTTAATCGATATGTTACAACCAAAACGTACCAAGTTTCGTAAAGTACAAAAAGGACGTAATACGGGGTTAGCTCACCGTGGTAGTAGCGTATCTTTTGGTACAATCGGACTTAAATCAGTAGAACGTGGTCGCATGACTGCACGTCAAATCGAAGCTGCTCGTCGTACAATTTCACGTCGTATCAAGCGCGGTGGTAAAATTTGGATTCGTGTATTCCCAGACAAACCAATTACCGAAAAACCACTAGAAGTTCGTATGGGTAAAGGTAAAGGTCCAGTAGAATACTGGGTATGCGAAATCAAACCAGGCAAAATGCTTTATGAAATCGAAGGGGTTTCTGACGAGCTAGCAACTGAAGCGTTCACGCTTGCAGCTGCCAAGTTGCCTTTCAAAACCACCATTGTTAAACGGACGATAATGTAATGAAGATCAGTGAACTTAAAGACAAATCAGTCGAAGAGCTGACCCAATTACTAGACGAAAAGCAATTAGAAACATTTCGTCTTCGTATGGCAAAAGCCACTGGTCAGTTAGGCAACACCCATGAGATTAAAGCAAATCGTCGTACGATTGCTCAAATCAAGACTCTTATCTCTGAAAAACAGAACACCGAAAACCAAGGGGCTTAATCATGAGTGAGCAAAATACCAACCAAGCTAACGCTACTGAACAAAGTACAGTCACTGGTAAAGTTGTCAGTGACAAAATGGATAAAACCATTACTGTACTTGTTGAGCGTCGTATTCGTCATGCCAAATATGGCAAAATGATTCGCCGTTCTACCAAACTACATGCTCATGATGAAAACAATGAGTGTGGCGTTGGTGATACTGTTCGTATCAAATCAACACGTCCACTATCAAAAACCAAATCTTGGGTGTTGGTAGACGTTGTAGAAAAAGCAGTTAATATTTAATTTAACTTAAATAGATAGTTATAATTGCAAAGCAAGTCAGTAACTGCTACAATACGCCACCTTAAAAATGGCTTATTGTGGCAAAGACTTGTTTTGCCAATTTATGGAGTAACGCGATGATTCAGACTGAAACAATGCTGGAAGTTGCAGACAACAGTGGTGCAAAACGAGTTATGTGCATTAAAGTGCTAGGTGGCTCACATCGTCGTTATGCATCAGTAGGCGACATCATTAAAGTGACTGTGAAAGAAGCAATTCCACGCGGTCGTGTCAAGAAAGGTGATGTAATGAACGCGGTAGTCGTACGCACGAAGTTTGGTGTACGCCGTCCTGACGGTTCAGTACTACGTTTTGATGATAATGCAGCTGTGTTGTTGAACAACAATAAAGCACCAATTGCAACACGTATTTTTGGACCAGTAACCCGCGAACTACGTGGCGAACAATTTATGAAAATTGTTTCATTAGCCCCAGAAGTATTGTGAGGAAAACATGGCAAAATTACGTAAAGGCGACCAAGTGATTGTAATTGCTGGCAAAGATAAAGGCAAGCAAGGTACAGTACTAGCAGTAAAAGAAGACCGTGTAAAAGTTGAAGGCATCAACATCGTTAAAAAACACCAAAAGCCAAACCAACAGACTGGCGTTGAAGGTGGTATTATCGAGAAAGAAGCATTTTTACACATTTCAAATGTTGCAATTTATAATGCAGCAACCCAAAAGGCAGATCGTATTTCTTACCAATTGAATGACGAAGGCAAAAAACAACGCGTTTATCGTTCATCTGGTGAAGTTGTGGCGACTGCATAACTATCTAAGGGTATCAGTAATGGCAAGACTTAAAACACAATATAACGAACAGCTTAAGCAAAAAATTCAGCAAGAGCTTGGTTTAGCCAACGTTATGGAAATCCCTAAAATCACCAAAATCACCCTAAACATGGGTGTGGGTGATGCGGCGCAAGACAAAAAAGTTCTTGAAGGCGCATTAGCGGATATGACGGCAATTGCCGGTCAAAAACCTGTAGTAACCAAAGCTCGCAAATCAGTTGCAGGCTTTAAAATCCGTGAAGAATGGCCAATCGGCTGTAAAGTAACGTTACGTGGCGAACAGATGTACGAATTTTTAGATCGTTTAATCTCAATCGCTATTCCACGTATCCGTGACTTCCGCGGTTTTACAGATAAAGCATTTGATGGCCGTGGTAACTATTCACTAGGTATCAAAGAGCAAATCGTTTTCCCTGAAGTTGACTTTGACAAAATCGACCGTATTCGTGGTTTAGATATTACCATTACGACTACCGCAAAAACTGATGATCAAGGTCGTGCATTGCTTAAAGCATTCGGCTTCCCATTCAAGGGCTAACAGCAAGGATAAGGCAATATGGCAAAGAAAAGTATGATTAATCGCGAATTTAAACGCGAAGCGACTGTTGCTAAATATGCTGAGAAGCGTGCAAAGCTTAAGGCAATTATCAGCGACATTAACGCAACTGATGAAGAACGTATGGACGCCATGCTGGCATTACAAGCACTGCCACGTGACGCTTCACCAGTACGTTTACGTAACCGTTGTGCATTGACAGGTCGTCCACATGGGTATTTCCGTAAATTTGGTCTTTCACGTAACATGATTCGTGAAAAAGTAATGCAAGGTGATGTACCTGGCGTTCATAAAGCAAGCTGGTAAGGGGAAACAATATGAGTATGCAAGATACCGTTGCTGATATGTTGACTCGTATCCGTAATGCACAAATGGCTCAAAAAGCGTCTGTGACTATGCCAAACTCAAAACTACGTAAATCAATTGCTGATTTGCTAGTGAAAGAAGGTTATGTTGCAACCGCAGAAACTCAAGAAGTTGGTACAGGTAAAACTGAATTAACTATCGAGTTAAAATATTTTGAAGGTAAACCAGTTATTGAAACGATTAAACGTTATAGTCGTCCAGGTTTACGTCAATACCGTGGTAAAGATGCACTACCAAGTGTCCAAAAAGGTCTAGGTGTAGCAATCATCTCTACCAGTAAAGGCATCATGAGCGACCGTGAAGCTCGTGCAGCTGGATTAGGCGGCGAAGTTATTGCGTTCGTAGCTTAATCAACATTAAGAGGGACAGGCATAGTTTGTTGTGCCTGTTCGTTTTTTTATCACTTTTATAGGAATTACCCGTATGTCTCGTGTGGCTAAAGCCCCTGTAGCACTACCAAATGGTACAAGTGTTACTTTGAACGGTCAGCAGGTTGAAGTTAAAGGTAGCAAAGGTACGCTAACTTTACGCCTGCATGATTTGGTCGAGCTAAAACAGGAAGATAATCAAATTATTCTTTCACCAAAATCTGACACCAAAGACGGTTGGATGCACACTGGTACAGTTCGTGCATTATTAAGCAACATGGTTAAAGGTGTTACTGAAGGCTTCGAACGTCGTCTACAATTGATTGGTGTTGGTTATAAAGCCGCTGTTGCTGGCAATAAAGTTAACCTAAACTTAGGTTACTCACACCCAATCGAATATGTACTACCTGAAGGTGTTACTGCTGAAACTCCAACTGCGACTGAAATCGTGTTAAAATCTAGCGACAAACAAAAGCTAGGTCAAGCAGCAGCAAACATTCGTGGCTATCGCCCACCTGAGCCTTACAAAGGTAAAGGCGTTCGTTATAGCGATGAGTATGTCGCTCGTAAAGAAGCTAAGAAAAAATAAGGTGAAATGACATGTTTGATAAAAAAGCTGCTCGCCTTCGCAGAGCGAAAAAAACCCGTGCACATATCCGTGGTTTAGGCGTAAATCGTCTATCTGTTAATCGTACTAACACCCACATCTATGCACAAGTTATCTCACCAACGGGTGGTGAAGTATTAGCCCAAGCTTCAACGTTAGATACTACTTTACGTGCTGGTCAAACTAGCAACATCGAAGCTGCAACTGCCGTTGGTAAATTAATTGCAGAACGCGCTAAAGCTGCCGGTATTACTAAAGTTGCGTTTGATCGTAGCGGTTTTAAATATCATGGTCGTGTTAAAGCATTAGCTGAAGCCGCTCGTGAAAATGGATTGGAGTTCTAATCATGGCAAAAGTTGAACAAACAGACGGTTTAGTAGAGCGCTTAGTCACAGTTGGCCGTGTATCTAAAGTTGTAAAAGGTGGTCGTATCTTTTCTTTCACCGCACTCACAGTGGTAGGTGATGGTAATGGTCGTGTTGGTTTTGGTCGTGGTAAAGCGCGTGAAGTGCCTGCAGCGATTCAAAAAGCACTAGAAGCTGCCAAACGTAATATGATTACCGTTGATTTAGCAGGTACAACCCTTCAACATCCTATTACTGCTAGCCACGGTGCAAGCCGCGTGTATATGCAACCAGCCTCTGAAGGTACCGGTGTTATCGCGGGTGGTGCAATGCGTGCAGTATTAGAAGTTGCAGGCGTAGAAAACGTATTAGCAAAATGCTATGGTTCAACCAATGCCGCTAACGTTGTACGTGCAACTTTCAACGGGTTAAAAGAAATGTCTTCTCCTGAAAAAGTTGCGGCAAAACGCGGCAAATCAGTTGAAGAAATCTTGGGCTAAGCTAAGGTGAGCTAACATGAAAAAAATGAAAGTTACTCAAGTAAAATCGAGTGCCCATCGCCTAGCAAGCCATAAAGCTTGTTTGAAAGGTTTAGGGTTACGTCGTATTGGACATACTGTCGAAGTTGAAGATACCCCTTCGACCCGTGGTATGGTAAACCGCGTTAACTACTTAGTTAAAGTGGAGGAAGTATAATGGGTCTACGTTTAAATGAATTGAGCCCAGCTGAAGGTTCAAGAAAAAATAAACTTCGCCGTGGTCGTGGTATCGGTTCTGGTATCGGTAAAACCGGTGGTCGTGGTGTCAAAGGTCAAACCTCACGTACAGGTTCTGGTATTCGCTCAGGTTTTGAAGGCGGTCAGATGCCTTTATACCGTCGTTTGCCAAAATTTGGTTTCACCAGTAAACTTGCAATGGTAACGGCAGAAGTGCGTTTATCAGAATTAAATCAAGTTGATGGTGACGTGGTAAGCGTTGAGTCTTTAAAAGCAGCGAATATTATTCGCCACGATATGCAACGTGTTCGTATCATCCTTTCAGGTGACGTAACCAAAGCATATACTTTTAAAGGTGTTAAAGTGACTAAAGGTGCTAAAGCGGCTATTGAAGCAGCTGGTGGTACTGTTGAGGAGTAATCCTACATGACTAAGCATTCAACATCGATGAATCCTCTAGCATTTATTCGTAAGTACGATGAATTATTTAATCGTTTACTATTTTTGTTGGGTGCTTTAGTCGTCTATCGTTTCGGTTCACACGTACCTATTCCTGGTATGGATCCAGAAAGCTTATCGAAATTTTTTCAAACCAATGAAAATACTATTTTAGGTTTGTTTAATATGTTTTCTGGTGGGGCATTAGAGCGGATGTCAGTCATGGCACTCGGGATTATGCCTTATATTTCTGCTTCAATCATTGTCCAGATGATGACGGCGGTTATACCATCACTGGATGCATTAAAAAAAGAAGGCCAAGCCGGTCAACGCCAAATTAATAAGTATACACGCCAATTAACCCTTGCCTTAGCTTTGGTTCAATCAATTGGTATGTGTACAGGCTTGATTAGTCAGAATCTCACATTAACCAGTGGCCTTGGTTTTTATATTCCTGCAGTAACCTCGTTGGTTGCAGGGTCGATGTTTTTGATGTGGTTAGGTGAACAGATTACTGAACGTGGTATTGGTAACGGTATTTCAATGCTAATTTTAGCGGGTATCGTAGCGACTTTTCCACAAGTGGTCACGCAGTCGATTAACTCTGTCCAGCAAGGTCAAATGAATATGATTGCCTTGTTGATATTTAGTTTATTGGCGTTAGCGGTGGTGGCAGGGATTGTTTTTATTGAGCGTGCCCAGCGCCGTATACCAGTCAACTATGCCCAAAAGCAATCGCAAGAACGAAAAATATATGCACAGCAGCAATCGCATTTGCCATTAAAAATTAATATGGCAGGGGTCATTCCAGCGATTTTTGCCAGTTCACTGTTGTTATTCCCAGCGAGTTTGGGACAGTGGGTGGGTCAATCCCCCAATCCCAATATTTTTCAAAGTTTCTTGCAGAATATGGCATTAGTGTTATCACCGGGTCAGCCGCTGTATTTGGTAATTTTTGCAGCCTTGATTATTTTCTTTTGTTATTTTTATACCGCGTTGGTATTTAGTCCAAAAGAAGTATCAGAGAATTTGAAACGAAGTGGGGCGTATATTCCAGGTATTCGTCCAGGTTTACAAACTCAACGTTATTTAGATCATGTATTAAATCGCTTAACCTTTATTGGTGCGATTTATATGACAATTATTTGTTTGATGCCGATGATATTGCAATCTGCGTTTGGTATTCCGTTTCATTTAGGCGGTACCTCAGTACTGATTAGTGTGGTCGTGATTATGGACTTTATTGCCCAAGTTAAAGCGCACTTAATGACTCACCAATACCATGATTATTCGCTGATGCAAACCATGGAAGTCAAGCATTCATAACTACTACTAGGAGCTGAAAATGAAAGTTCAAGCATCTGTAAAAAGAATCTGCGGTAGCTGCAAAATTGTACGCCGCAAAGGCGTTGTTCGCGTTATTTGTAGTGCAGAACCGCGTCATAAACAACGTCAAGGTTAATCTAAATTGTTAGATTGGACTTGAAATCAGGTAGCGGATACTGTATTATCCGCTACTTGTCGTTATTTTGACACATTTGTAGATAACCAAGTGTTTCAAAATGCTACATCAGTAGATGATTAACTCATCTTTTCCTTATAATTGGAGAAATGTCAATGGCTCGTATTGCCGGTGTAAACATTCCGGACAACAAGCACGCTATCATTTCACTCACTTATATTTTTGGTATTGGTCGTACCACTGCTGCTAAAATTTTAGAAGCGGTAAACATTGCACCAACTACTAAAATCAGTGAACTAAATGATACTCAGCTTGATGCTGTCCGTACCCAAGTTGCAGAATATGCGACTGAAGGTGACTTGCGTCGTGAAATCTCGATGAATATTAAACGTTTAGTAGACTTAGGTTGCTATCGTGGCTTGCGTCATCGTCGCGGTTTACCAGTAAATGGTCAACGCACAAAAACAAATGCGCGTACTCGTAAGGGTCCACGTAAAGCAATCAGAAAATAATTAACTTAGGAAGCTAAAAGATGGCAAAAGACACTCGTAGTCGCAAAAAAGTGACTCGCCGCTCGGTAGCTGAGGGCGTAGCGCACATCCATGCGTCTTTTAATAACACCATTGTAACGATTACCGATCGTCAAGGTAATGCTTTGGCTTGGGCCACCGCTGGTGGACAAGGCTTCCGTGGTTCACGTAAATCTACACCATTTGCTGCACAGGTTGCGGCTGAAGTTGCTGGTAAAGCAGCACAAGAATATGGTGTCAAGAATGTTGATGTCTTGGTTAAAGGTCCAGGACCTGGTCGTGAGTCTGCGGTAAGAGCCTTAGGTGCATTGGGTTATAAAATAAACAGCATTAGCGATATAACCCCGATTCCTCATAACGGAACTCGTCCACCGAAAAAACGTCGCGTATAAGGAGACTTTCATGGCCCGTTATCTAGGTCCAAAATTAAAACTTTCTCGTCGTGAAGGTACTGATTTACAATTAAAATCAGGCGTAAAAGCGTACGAAGAAAAAACCAAAAAAGCTGACCGTGCCCCTGGTCAACATGGTAATCCACGTAGCAAAACGTCAGAGTATTCTGCACAGCTTCGTGAAAAACAAAAAGTAAAACGCATTTATGGTGTGTTAGAGCGTCAATTCTCAAACTACTATAAAGAAGCTGCGCGTATGAAAGGCGCAACTGGCGAAAACTTGCTTCAAATGTTAGAACGTCGCCTCGATAACGTTGTTTATCGTATGGGTTTTGGTGCAACTCGCGCAGAAGCTCGCCAATTAGTTAGCCATCGTGCTATTCTAGTAAAAAAAGCGGGTCGTGATGAGTTTGTTCGTGTGAACATTCCTTCAATCCAATTACAAGATGGTGATGTGATTGCCGTACACGAAAAAGCCAAAGAACAATTACGTATCAAAAACGCAATTGAATTGGCGGGTCAACGTGGCACACCTGTATGGTTGGAAGTTGATCACAGCAAATTGCAAGGTACTTTTAAACAAGCGCCAGAGCGTGCTGATTTACCAAGCGAAATCAACGAAAGCTTAATCGTTGAGTTGTACTCTAAATAATTAATTTTACTATAAAGTCGAGGTGACAAATGATGCTAAATGCTACTGAGTTTCTTACACCGAATGCCATTCATGTGGACACGGTCAATGAAACACACGCCAAAGTCACGCTCGAACCGTTGGAACGAGGTTTTGGGCATACATTAGGTAATGCCCTACGTCGTATTCTATTATCTTCATTGCCTGGTGCAGCTGTAATCGAAGCTGAAATCGAAGGCGTTGATCATGAGTATTCAACCCTTGAAGGGTTGCAAGAAGATGTGCTAGATCTATTATTAAATTTAAAAGGTTTAGCGATCCAATTGCATGATCAAAATGAAGTATTCTTGACCCTTGACAAACAAGGTCCTGGCACTGTACTAGCATCAGATATTGAGTTACCTCACAATGTAGAGATTATCAATCCTGATTTAGTTTTAGGTACATTAAGTGATCGTGGTCATTTAAAAATGCGTTTGCGTGTAGCAGTAGGTCGTGGTTATGAGCCTGCCAATGTACGTAAAGATTCTGGTGATAATAAAGTTATTGGTCGTTTAAAATTGGACGCTAGCTATAGCCCAATCTTACGCGTGGCATACCAAGTTGAAAATGCCCGTGTTGAACAGCGCACTGACTTAGACCGTTTGGTTATTGAACTTGAAACCAATGGTACCATCGATCCAGAAGAAGCGATTCGCAAAGCAGCAACGATTTTGCAGCAGCAAATTGCCGTATTTGTTGACCTTGAAGCGGAAGCTACCCCAGAACCTGTTAAGGAAAAAGAAGAAGTTGACCCTGTGCTACTGCGCCCAGTGGATGACTTAGAATTAACGGTTCGCTCAGCAAATTGCTTGAAGGCGGAAAATATCTATTACATTGGCGATTTGGTACAACGCACCGAAACTGAGTTGTTAAAAACCCCAAATCTCGGTAAGAAATCATTAACTGAAATCAAAGACGTCCTTGCTTCTAAAGACTTAGAACTCGGTATGCGCCTTGAAAATTGGCCACCTGCTGATTTACGTGTTGATGACCGCTTCTCTTACCGTAGCCGTTAAAATTTAAAGGAAGTTTGACCATGCGACATCGTAACAGTGGAGTTAAGTTGGGTCGTACCAGCAGCCATCGTAAGGCCATGTTCCAAAATATGACCAACTCACTATTTGAACATGAACTCATCAAAACTACTCTTCCTAAAGCTAAAGAGCTTCGCCGTGTGGCAGAGCCGCTAATTACTTTGGCAAAAGAAGATTCAGTTGCTAACCGTCGTCTAGCGTTTAACCGCTTACGTAATAAAGCGACTGTAGGTAAATTATTCACGACACTAGGCCCACGCTACAAAGCGCGTCCAGGTGGTTATTTACGTATCATCAAATGTGGTTATCGCGATGGCGATGCTGCACCGATGGCATACGTTGAATTAGTAGACCGTGACTAATCATCCTGATTAAAAAAACCCCATAGGTTCGCGCTTATGGGGTTTTTTTGTTTATAGTGATAACTCCTCAATTAACCTTTGGAAATATGATGCAGCTGAGTTTTGATGTACTAGTGATGTTAACGTTGGTCGCGGGGATTGCAGGATTTTTAGATGCCATGGCAGGGGGTGGCGGTTTACTAACTATTCCTGCCCTGTTAATGGCAAATGTTCCTACGCTTTATACCTTGGGCACTAATAAGCTGCAAGCGACTGCAGGTTCGCTTTCTGCTTCTATTACCATGATACGCAAAGGCAAGATTCACCCCAAGCAAATTTGGCGTTCGATTATCGCCTGTTTTGTCGGAGCCGTGCTAGGCGCTATGGCTGTGCAACTTTCTCCGCCAGTGCTATTAGCCAAAGGCATTCCTTTTTTAATCGCGCTTATTGGTATTTATTATCTGTTTGCACCCAATATTGGTGAGGTCAAATCTGCACCACGAATCAGCAAAAATAAATGGCAATATGGGATGTCACCCTTAATTGGTTTTTATGATGGCTATTTGGGCCCTGGTACAGGGATGTTTTTTGCGCTAGGCGGTATCACCATGCGGGGCTTGGATATGATTACCGCGACTGCCAATGCCAAATTACTCAACTTTACCAGCAATGCCGCATCATTGATGTTCTTTGTGTTGGGTGGAAAAGTGCTTTGGTCAGTGGGAGTTGCTATGATGGTGGGGCAATTTATTGGTGCTTCATTGGGTGCAAGGATGGCCGTTAAAGGGGGCACTAAGTTTATTCGACCTGTGATTGTGGTGATGTGTTTCGCGATGCTAATTAAATATGTGTTTTTTTCTTAATAATTTTTATTTATGATAGTGGTAACATTATTCATACTTAGACTATAGAACATATGACAACTGAAATGATTTTAAGTATTTTTCTTGGGATTGGCTTGGCGGCAAGTAGTGGGTTTCGTGTGTTTGTACCGCTGTTTGCCCTCAGTTGTGCGGCATATTTTCATATCATTCCCCTTAATGATAGCTGGCAATGGGTGGCATCCACCCCTGCTTTGATTATTTTAGGCGTAGCCAGTATTGCAGAGTCGATCAGTTATTTAATCCCGTTGGTTGATCATATGTTAGATACGGCTGCTGTACCGCTCGCAGGGATTGCAGGGACATTGGTTATGGCTTCGACATTGACCGATATGAGTCCTGCGATGACTTGGGCGCTAGCGATTATTGCTGGCGGCGGCGCTGCGGCTACGATAAAAGGTACAGCTGCCACAACGCGTGTGGCTTCGACTGCGACGACGGGCGGTTTGGCAAATCCCGCTGTTTCAGTGGCAGAGACCGGGACAGCGATAGGGCTATCGGCATTGTCGATTTTTTCACCGATTTTTGCGATGATGGCGTTAATCATTGGTTTATTGATGATGATTTGGGTGGTAATAATGGTTAAAAACCGCGTCAAACGCTAAGGCATCTTGCCTGTTTCTTGTAAAGAAAGCGTGCCATCTTGACCCACGATAATATGGTCAATCAAAGTCATATCGACAAGCTGACACGCTTTTGCCAAACTGCGGGTAATTTCTAGATCTGCTTGTGACGCTGTGGCAGAGGTGCTTGGGTGATTATGGGCGATAATAAGCTGACTTGCCCCGTATTTTAACGCACAGCGCAACACTTCCCGCACACATACCGAGCACGATGAAATACCGCCTGTGAACAACACCTCATACTGGATTAAGGTGAGTTGATTGGTCAAAAACAGCACCGCAAACACCTCGCGATTGAGCGGTCGCAGCTGCGTAGTCAGATAGTCTTTGACCAATTGGCTGGCGTTAAGGGTAGGGGCTTGTTTGACTTGACTGGCAAGATAGCGTTTGCCCATCTCAAGGCTTGCCAAAATCTGCGCGTATTTTGCCATGCCGATACCGTGACACGCCATAACTGCTTCACTAGGCGCAGATAGTAACTGAGCCAGACTGCCAAATTTTTCAATCAAGCCACGAGCCAGTTCGATAGCGGATTGGTCTTTGGTGCCTGTGCGTAAGAATATTGCCAAAATCTCACTATCTGATAGACTCTCAGCGCCCTTTTGCAGTAGCTTTTCTCTGGGGCGCTCGTCTTGGTGCCAGTCTTTGATTGCCATAGGCATTTCCTAATAAATGATGATTAATCATACCTAAAATGGCAGAAAATTGTTACTATAGGCGAAATTTTTTAGTGCTATTATCTTATGAAAAACATCCTTCTTGGTATCACAGGCGGTATTGCTGCCTACAAATCTGCCTCGTTTGCCCGACTATTGATTAAAAATGGCTATGATGTCCGTGTTATTATGACGGCAAGCGCGCAAGCCTTTATTACACCGTTAACGCTGCAGGCCTTGACGGGCAACCAAGTGCATATCGACTTGTTGGATGAGAGTGCTGAGCTAGGAATGGGGCATATTGAACTGGCAAAATGGGCGGATTTACTGATTATCGCACCTGCTACCGCAAATACGATTGCTAAACTGGCCATGGGAATAGCGGATGATTTACTCACTACCGTTTGCCTTGCCACCACGGCACCGATTTTGGTGGCACCTGCTATGAATCAGCAAATGTGGCAACATCCATCGGTCAAACTTAATTTGCAGACGTTAACCGATTATGATTATGAAATCATCCAACCAGCCAGCGGTGAACAAGCCTGTGGTGATATCGGTGAGGGAAGATTGCCAGAGCCAGAGCAGTTGCTTGAATACGTGCAATATTTCATCGCTAGACAAATCACACCACAAGTATTGGCGGGTAAAAATGTGACAATCACCGCAGGTCCAACGATTGAAGCCATAGACCCTGTGCGCTATCTATCCAATCATTCCACGGGCAAAATGGGATTTGCGCTGGCAAAAGCGTGCCGTAATGCAGGCGCGAGGGTAACCTTGATCGTTGGGGGTAAAGTGCCCATACCAACGCCACTACTGGTCAATCGTATCGATGTGTTATCGGCTGAAGAAATGCTAATGACCGCTCGCCAATGCGCTAGTGACGATATATGTGAATGCCATGACGATCACGACCATGACCACCATCATCATGACCATGATCATCACTACCATCATGACCATGATGAATTTGGCAATGATATTGAGGTCGAACCTGTCAGCAAAGCGACCGATATTTTTATTGCCACGGCTGCGGTTGCCGATTATCGCACGCGTGATGTCGTGCCGCAAAAGATTAAAAAAACGCAAGATCAGATGGCACTGGATTTGGTGAAAAACCCTGATATTTTGGCGACCATTGCCAAAGAATTCCCTGAGGTTTTTGTGGTAGGATTTGCGGCAGAAACCCAAGATATCGAAAAATACGCCCGTGGCAAGCTTGACGCCAAAAACTTAGATATGATTGCCTGTAATGATGTATCCCGCACCGATATCGGTTTTGGCAGTGATGACAATGCCATGACGGTGTTTTTTAAGGGCAAAGATGCCGCAGTCAGTCTCGAAAAAGCCAGCAAGGATATCATTGCCAATCAGCTGGTCAGCTTAATCGGTAAGCAATTAGCGGGTAAGTTTACCTTGGTAAGATAGTCGCTGATGGCGATTTTTTCCGTTCAGCAAAGCGTTATGCTTTCGATGCTCATGATCCCCGCGATATTTGCCATCGTCAGTATGTTTCATGGGCTGACAGGGATTGGCGTGACGCTGATTGCGACCACAGCATTGGCAAGTTTTTATCCGATGTCGCATGTGCTGCTGCTGACGGTCGTGCCGTGTTTGGTGATTAACTTGGTGGTGTTTTTGGAGGGTGGCAATATTGGCTACTACCTCAAAAAATATTGGCTATTGGTGTTTACTAGTTTTGTGGGCAGTCTGATCGGCACAAAGTTGGTGTTTCTCATCGCACGGCATTATTTGCTGATCGCGCTTGGGCTATTGATTGTCGGATATGTGCTGACCCAGTTTTTGGCAAGTCAAACGGGCAAAAATATTCGACTGCCCAATAATCAACCAAGTTTAATCTTCAGTGGGCTGGTGGCAGGCGTGCTCGGCGGTGCGACCAATGCCATGTCGCCGCTACTGGTGATGTACTTGCTATCGGCTACCGAAGACAGCCTAGACCCCAAAACCGAGCTGATTAAAGCCAGTAATCTGTGCTATGTGGTCGGCAAAATCGCTCAGCTCATCGTGCTGTGGCAAGGGTTTGTGAGCCTACCAACGACAGAATTGGGCGTGATTGGCGTGGCGACGCTGTTGTCGTTGCTGTGTTTGTATATCGGGTTTTATTTTCGTCATAAAATCTCACAAAAAATGTTCAAAAATATGACGTTGGTGATTTTATTACTGTTAGGTGTTAACGCCTTATTCAAAGCTTTTAGTAGTTAATCATTATCGTCTTTTAACATCAACGCTCGTTCATACAAGGCATTTTTCTTAGCCCCTGTGATATCGCTGGCAAGCTGTGCGGCTTTTTTCACCGACAAATCTTGCAACAGTCGTTTTAGCAATTCATCGTGTTGATTATCATGATTCTGTAATTCACTTGCCCCAGCGACCACCAGTACCATTTCCCCTTTTTGCTGATTGGCATCGCTTGCAACAAACTGCTTTAGTTCGCCGAGCGTTGATGGATAAATGGTTTCAAACGTTTTAGTTATCTCACGGCAAAACGTCACTTGTCGATTGTCGCCAAGCACCGTAATCATGTCATCGATACATTCAACAATACGATGGGGCGCTTCATAAAAAATCAGCGTGGCGGTTAAATCCTTGATTTTAGTCAATTCGCTTTGTCGTCCTGCAGTTTTGGCAGGCAAAAAGCCATAAAAATAAAACTTGTCTGAAGGTAATCCTGCGACCGATAGGGCAGCTATGGCAGCACTGGCGCCGACAACCGGTGAGACTTTGATACCTGCTTGGTGACAGGCGCGCACCAGTCGAAAACCAGGGTCGCTAATGAGTGGGGTGCCGGCATCACTGATAAGCGCGATACTTTGACCTGACTGTAAAACTTCAATCAATTTAGGGGTCTGTACTTCGGCATTGTGGTCGTGATAAGCCCAAGTTTTGGTGGGTATGTTAAAGTGATTGAGTAGTTTTCCAGAGGTGCGGGTGTCCTCGCAGGCGATGATAGCCACGGTTTTTAGGCAGTCGATGGCGTGGGCGGTGATATCGGATAAATTACCAATCGGGGTGGCGACGATATAGAGTGTGCCTTGATTTGAAGTCATATTTTTCTCGTTTTCTTTATAAAATTATCGTTCAATGAAAGTTATTTTTGGAACATCTGTGAGACTCGTTAAAACACTAATACAATCACTTTCACCCAGAATAAAGAATTCATTTGGGCGGTTACCCTTCATGTCAAAGACATATTGTGAAGTAAAGCCTTTTCGTAATTTTTCCTGTTCATACCAGCCATTTTCTGAAACAGATAATAACCAATTTTTAGGGTATTCATCATTTGGAAAGTCTAGTAAATCTCCTTCTCTAAGCATTCTAAAACCCATGACATATTCAAAGTCTAAATATACTAACTCATAATCTTGTGGTTTAAATAGCAATGTTACTCGCAATGTACGGCCGTCATAATGAATCGCATCAATGGCGGGAATGAGATTTTCAAAGGGAAGGTTAGGATAAACTTGGCATTTTGGATTTTGCATTGTTTAATTCTCAAAGTATAATAAATTTCATTTTAACATAGTCAATCATCCTTCAAAATGAAACTCACTGCCCCAAAACAACGCCAAGGCGACTATTATGAAATCCTCGCTAAGCACTATCTTGAAGCGCAAGGTTTAACGTTTTTTGCCAAAAACTGGCACTACAAAAACTTGGGCGAGCTTGATTTGGTGATGCTCGAGCCGACACAAAAAACTCCTTGCCTAGTCATTGTCGAAGTGCGTCAACGAAAAGTCAGCCAATTTGGCACAAGTTTAGACAGTATCACCCCCGCCAAACAACGTAAAATCATTAAAACCACCGCAGCTTTTTTACAAGCGCATCCGCAATTTGATAGCTTTGACATTCGCTTTGATGTGGTAAGTTATGAAGGCGCTCAAGGTGCAGGACAGGCTGTCATGCCAACGCCTACGTGGATTAAGGACGCTTTTAGCGTAAATTAAGCATTTTGTATAACGTATAAACTTAGCAAAAATTATGCTATGCTACGCAGCAAAATAGTATAATTTTACCCCTCTTTTATTAGGTATTTCCCATGAACGCACAGGATTTAATTACTTTACTACAACCCCATTTTCCGAGTGGCAAAATCGAAGCCGCCAATCAAGGCAACAAATTTGATGTGCGCGTGGTGGATGACAGCTTTGAGGGTAAACGTGCTGTCGCGCGTCAACAAGCCGTATTGGGGTTGGTGTCTGATAAATTTGCGTCAGGTGAAATTCATGCACTCAATATCCAAGCGTTGACCTATGCCCAGTGGCATGATATGCAAGCCAAACAAGCTGCGCAATAAGCCATTTTTAGGAGAAACACATGGATAAATTTTTAATCACGGGTGGCACTCAAGTTAAAGGGGAAGTGGTCATCTCTGGTGCAAAAAATGCGGCATTACCCTTGCTTGCGGCAATGATTTTGGCAGAAACCCCAGTCACCCTGCACAATGTACCGACACTCAAAGACGTCAATACCTTGGTCAAATTGATTGCGGGCACGGGTATTACCATTGAAAAGAACGGCGATACGGTGACCTGCGATACCAGTACCATCAATAGCTACTATGCCCCGTATGAGCTAGTCAAAACCATGCGTGCATCGATTTTGGTATTGGGACCGCTGCTTGCGCGCTTTGGGCAGGCTGAAGTGTCGCTGCCCGGTGGCTGCGCAATTGGCTCACGCCCTGTCGACCAACATCTAAAAGCCTTGGAAGCGATGGGAGCGACCATTACCGTTGAAAATGGCTATGTCAAAGCCAAAGCACCCGCTAGCGGTCGGCTAAAAGGTTGTCATTTTACCTTTGATGTGGTCACGGTTGGCGGTACTGAAAACACCATCATGGCAGCGGCATTGGCAGAAGGAACCACGCACTTAGAAAACTGTGCGCGTGAACCAGAAGTGGTTGATCTGGCTAATATGCTTGTCAAAATGGGCGCAAAAATTGAAGGCATTGGCACCGCTTATATGACCATTGAAGGCGTTGACAAATTAAATGGCTGTGAGTACTCAGTCGTACCAGACCGTATCGAAACCGGCTCATATCTTGCGCTTGCCATGATGACAGGCGGCGAAGTGACTGCCAAAAAAACCGAAGCAAGCTTGATGCAATCGGTGCTTAAAAAATTTGAAGAAATGGGCGCCCAAGTCACTGTTGGCAGCGACTGGATTAATGTCAAAATGGCAGGTCGTCCAAAAGCGGTTGATATCCGCACATTACCACACCCGGCGTTTCCAACCGATATGCAAGCGCAGCTCATGACAGTTTGCTGTATTGCAGAAGGCACCAGTACCATTATTGAAAATATTTTTGAAAATCGTTACATGCATGTGCCTGAGCTGCAACGTATGGGGGCAAATATCAAAGTCGATGGCCATACTGCCGTTGTTCAAGGCGTCGATAAGCTCAATGCCGCGCCTGTCATTGCAACCGATTTACGCGCCTCTATGTCACTGGTAATGGCAGCGGTGGCAGCCCAAGGCGAGACCTGTATCGAGCGCATTTACCACATTGACCGTGGTTATGAGTATGTGGAAGATAAACTGCGCGGCTTGGGCGTTACCATTGAGCGGGTAAAAGGCGAATAACAGGTATAAGACAATGACACAAGCAAATGATGCCAATTATAACGGTCTTACCTTAGCGTTATCCAAAGGGCGAATCTTAAAAGATACCTTGCCCCTGCTAAAAAAGGCAAGTATCGAACTACTTGAAGACCCAGAAGAATCACGTAAACTGATTTTCCCGACCACGCATGCTGATGTGCGGATTTTGATTTTACGCGCCAGTGACGTGCCCACCTATGTGGAGCATGGGGCGGCAGATTTTGGTGTGGCGGGTAAAGATGTACTGATGGAGCATGGCTCAAGCAATTTATATGAATTGCTCGACCTACAAATTGCCAAATGCCGTTTGATGACGGCAGGTAAAGTGGGGCTACAATTACCCAGTCGTCGTCTTCGAATTGCCACCAAATATGTCAATGTGACGCGCGCGTTTTTTGCCAGTCGCGGTGAACAAGTCGATGTGATTAAACTATATGGTTCCATGGAACTTGCGCCCTTGGTGGGCTTGGGTGATTTGATTGTGGATGTGGTCGATACCGGTAATACCTTAAAAGCCAATGGTCTAGAGCCGCGACAAGAGATTTGCCAAGTCTCTTCGCGTTTGATTGTCAATCAGGTCAGTTATAAACGCAAATTTGCCCTGCTTGAGCCCATTATCGAAAGCTTTAAGCAAAGCGTCGCTGATAACACCCAGTAACGGTTCAAAAATCACCATGATGCAGCATCTTTTTGTCTATGGCACGCTAGCGCCCAATCGCGATAACCACAGTATTATGACACCCATCAACAACGGCATTTGGCAACCTGCGACTATTCGTGGGCATTTGATGCCAAATGGCGGCTGGGGCTCAGCGCTCGGATTTCCTGCAGTCATCCCCGATGAACAAGGCGACATGGTAGCGGGATGGGTGTTTTCGTCAGATGATTTGGTCAATCATTGGGCGCGGCTAGATGAGTTTGAAGGTGAAGCCTATCAGCGCATTGAAGTAACCGCCACGCTTGACAACGGTGCAAAAATCCAAACCTTTGTGTATGCACTCGACAATCTACAGCATTATTAAAGTTGTCATTAAAGATGCAAACATGGAAAATTAAAACATTGAAGAATAAAAAAGACGTTATTAAGACGTCTTTTTTTAAATGGGCGAAAACTGAAAGTGGTGACGGATTGGCTCAGTTTGGCCAATTTTCATGCGCTGGCTTTGATGTGCCGATTTTGATGGGTTGACGAAGCTGTGCAGGCTAAAAAGCCGCTTTCATCCATGAAGAAATTTGTTATGCTATGGGTTAGTCATTTTTTATTCTTAGGGGAATACCATGCGATTGTTAAATAGCCAACAAGCCAGTTTTGAGCAGGAATTGACAGAGCTGCTTGCTTTTGAAACGGTAAATGATCCAGCGCTACTGGCTACGGTCGATGATATTATCGCGCAAGTGCGTCAGGGTGGGGATGAGGTGGTGTTAAAGTTGACCCAACAATTTGACAACCATCCTGCCAAAACTTTTGCCCAGCTAGAGATTTCACAAGAAAAGCTCAAACAAGCATTTGATGGATTAAACCCTACAATCAAGCAAGCGCTTGAACTGGCGGCACAGCGCGTCACATCCTTTCACGAACGCCAACGGCAAGAAAGCTGGACGTATCAAGATTCGCTAGGTAATACGCTTGGACAACAAGTTACGCCACTCGATAAAGTGGGTATCTATGTGCCAGGTGGGCTGGCAAGTTATCCATCCAGCGTCTTGATGAATGCGTTACCCGCCAAAGTCGCAGGGGTCGGGCAAATTATCATGGTGGTGCCTGCTCCTCATGGTGAACTAAATCCTTTGGTATTGGCGGCCGCTTATTTGGCGGGTGTGGATAAAGTCTTTACCATTGGGGGCGCGCAAGCGGTGGCAGCGTTGGCTTATGGTACTAACACCATCCCGCAAGTCGATAAAATCACAGGACCTGGCAACAAATACGTGGCAGCCGCCAAACGCGCCGTGTTTGGGCAAGTGGGCATTGATATGATTGCAGGTCCCTCGGAAGTACTGGTATATGCCGAAGGTGTTGCAAATGATAAAGCCGACTGGTTAGCCATGGATTTATTATCGCAAGCTGAGCATGACACCGTTGCGCAAGCGATTTTTGTCACCCCATCTGAGCCATTACTCAAAAAAGTTGCGCAGGAAATCGAAAAAGCCTTAGCAGATTTGCCAAAAGCTGACATCGCTAAAGCAGCGATTGCCAACCGTGGCGCGCTGATTTTGGTGAAAGACCGAGCAGAGGGTATTGAGGTGATTAACCGCATTGCGCCCGAGCATTTGGAGTTATCGGTAGATGACCCAGAGGCAATGGTCAAAGATGTCCGCCATGCGGGCGCTATCTTTATGGGTCGCTATACCCCTGAAGCGATTGGCGATTATTGCGCTGGCCCTAATCACGTTTTGCCAACGTCAGGTACCGCACGCTTTAGTTCACCGCTCGGCGTGTATGATTTTCAAAAGAAATCTTCGATTATTTATTGTAGCGAGCAAGGTAGCCAAACGTTGGCAAAAACTGCCGATATATTGGCGGTGGAAGAAAATTTGGATGCTCACGCGCGTTCAGCCCGTTACCGTGTGAAATAGGCTATGAGCCTGTGGCAATTCAACAGCTTATGGCAATTCAATGGGGCATTTAACTCATTTTAACCGGGAAGTTAACGCTGCTTTGTCAACACATCTAGGCGTAGCCGTTCTTCAGGCGTAAACATCGTCTGCTGTAACGCCACAATTTGTTGCTGTGCTTGCGGCACATTACCCAATTTGCTCAATATTTGGTTAGACTGTGTCTGATAAGTTGCCACACGCTGCGCAAATTGCGCTTCAGATTGGTCAAGCTGCTCAAGCCGTTTGACCGCTTCAGGGGAGACGTATTGACTACGCATGGCATTGATTTGGCTTTGCGTTGCCCCTTGTTGCTGCATTTGCTGTGTTTTCGCTAATAACTTGTCAATATTGCGCTGCTCGGTTAGCTTTGTCTGTAGATTTGGGTCTTTAACACTGGCGATATAGGCAGTTTGCGCCTTATCAATGATGGCTTGGCGCTGATCATTGCTCAGTTGTGCGTTTTGGTTGGCTTCGACGACCGTCATGTTGTAGTCATTGAGGGCTTGTTCATCCCCAAAAAAAGCTTCACGGGTTTTGGCGTCAAAATAACGGGCTTGCAGCTGTTGTACTGCGCGTAATTGGTTTTTAATCGCAGATAAATCTAATGCGCTAACGTTGGGGTTTTGCTGTGCTTTAGGCTTATCTAGCTGGCTGACAGCAGTCAAATAGCTCAGATAATTTTGAAAAATCTGAACCGCCTGGCTTGCGGCAGGCTCAGGCGTATGTTCACGAATATAGGCAATCACCCGTTGTTCAATCTGGCTTAACGGCTCTTCCCCTTGTGCGGACAAAAAATAATCAAACAGTCGGCGCAAACCGGCGGTCACCACCAATTGCTTGTTTTCATCGATGATAATTTCGCCATCGACTTGGGTGCCTTGTAGTGATTTGGGCAGCGATGTGGCCAGTGATATGGGCAAGGGGTTAGCGTTCGCGCTGACGGAGGATGCATTGGCGAGTGTTACGGTTTGATTGGATGGCAATACACCAGATGGCATCGTACTGGCAGCATCATGCGGCAAAGTATTGGCTGTTTTGACAGCGTCCTTAGGTTTTAACCACAGTATGCAGGCTATCAATAATGCGATGATACCACTGGCTAATACGATTATTAGCCAGGTTATCGATCGTTGGTTTGTGTCAGGGTTGTTTGAAGGAACCATAGGCATAAGCTTACAACGATTGACCTTTTAAGCGATTGACTTGGTTGCGATAGACAGTCAATGGATTGGTGTCTAGCAAACTGACAATGCCAAATACCTGATTCACTGAATCCATATGATTCATTTTATAGTTATCACGAATCACTTCACCGAGACGACTTGAACAGGGTGAGACAAGACCATCATTGGCTTCGCCATTGAATGATAAACCCGTCAACCCCAACACCGTATCAGACGGATCGACAAGCATGGTCATAGTTTGGGCGCCACTAAGTGAGTAGTAACGTACATTATTGACCACCGTGTTTTTTGGGTATCCACAATAACTGGTCGGCATGGCTGCAGGGAATTTTTGGTTAAATCTGGCCGCATAATTGGTGGTGAGTGAATTAACGGCTGCCCAGCCATCTTGCTGCTGCAATTGATTGAGTGGTACGCCAGATCCGATGTCCATCACACCGCCCACCAATTCAAAAAACTTGATTGCCATGAGAGAAGCGGTATTAAATTCGCCCGCCGGTAAGCCATCAGCCGCACTGCCTTCAGTCACCATTTTGACTGTCCAGTCCGCCATTTTTGAGCCTTGCTCAGGACTAGAAATCGCTGTCACAGAGGAGACTAGCGATGGCGCAACCCCCGCCACATAGCGAATATCAATCCCACCGTGGCTATGGCCGATTAAGTTAACCTTCGGGCTGCCGGTGATGGCAATGATGGTTTTGACTTGTTGGAGTAGCTGTTCACCGCGTACTTCGGTGTCATTGACACTTGATGTCTTGGTCACATACACACTTGCGCCATTTTTGGTGAGATCTTGAGGGATGCCATTAAAATAATCGACCAAACCAAACATTTTGCTCCAGCCACCAAGCCCGTGAGCAAGTACGATAGGGTATTTGGTTTTTGCAAAATCTGAGGTGGCGTTGAGGGTGGTGACTGCGACGCACCCAGTGGCATTGGCACAGTTGTAATAGCTTGAGGCATAAGAAGACGCAGAAAATGCGATGGAAGAAAAAAGCAATCCTTTGGCGGCGCGGCGCATAAAGCGATAATGTGACATATACTTATCCTTGTAAAGTCATAATGAAGTTTCGCTGTCCTATGGATTAATTTAACCTAAATCAAGAATTTGTGAATCAAATGAAATGACTGATCAGTATATTTTTTGGTAAGGTCAGTTGCTGCAGAATGTAGGTAAGGTTAAAGGTCCAGTGGTGTATTGGCACAATTGGCGTGCCATCTACAAAAGCAGACACAAATTATCATTGATTTTTTGCTATGATTTGCTAAGGTAACGGCTGATTTTTCGTTTTTGCTGTTTGTTGATTTTTTGCCCCTCATTACAAGAGAATAACTGACCCACTATGTTAGAACTACTATCTGACCCGTCAGCATGGCTAAGCCTTGCGACGCTTGTCATTCTTGAGATTGTTTTAGGTATTGATAATCTTGTCTTTATTGCCATCTTAGCCAATAAACTTCCACCGCATCAGCGCGCTAAAGCCCGAAATCTAGGGCTTGGCTTGGCATTGGTCATGCGGCTGTTCTTATTGTCGATTATGTCATGGCTCATTACCTTAACCGATCCCGTGCTCACATTGGGAAGTTTTGATTTATCGGTTCGCGACATTATTTTATTGGTGGGCGGGGTGTTCTTGCTGTTTAAAGCAACGACGGAGTTGCATGAGCGGCTAGAAGGAAAACCTGAGCATACCAACCAAAGCAAAGTGCAAGCAGGGTTTATCGCGGTTGTCGCACAGATTGTGATTTTAGATGCGGTGTTCTCGTTTGATGCGGTGATTACTGCTGTAGGCATGGCAAAACACCTTGAAATCATGATGGCGGCAGTGATTATTGCCATGGCATTGATGGTGGCTGCATCTAAAGCGCTCACGGAGTTTGTTGGTCGTCACCCAACCGTGGTGATTTTATGCTTAAGTTTCCTACTGATGATTGGCTTTAGCTTGATTGTCGAAGGACTAGGCTTTCATATGCCAAAAGGTTACTTGTACGCAGCGATTGCGTTCTCAATTTTGATTGAAGCGTTTAACCAAGTAGCCAAACGCAATAAAACCAAATATGAAAATCAAATTCCGATTCGTGACCGTACCGCGGATGCGATTTTACGCTTAATGGGTGGTAAAACCGAAGAAGTGGTTACCCCAGAGAATAATTCAGAGCATTTTGATTTTGATAGTATGCCTTTTGCGCAAGAAGAGCGTTATATGATTAGTGGCGTATTAGCGCTCAATGAGCGCGATGTACATACCATCATGACGCCGCGCAATGATATCTCTTGGGTCAATATCAACGGTAGCCGCGAAGAAATGCGCGCGCAATTGCTTGATACGCCGCATAGTTTGTTCCCTGTGTGCCGAGATACCATTGATAAAGTGCTTGGGGTAGTACGCGCCAAAGACTTTTTGGATTTGCTCGATAACAATGTCGCAGATATTGAAACCGCCATTAAACCATTGCTTAACAAGCAGCAGCCTGTGTTTGTGTCAGAGAGCATTGACAATCTAAAACTGCTCAATATGCTCAAAAAAGCCAAAGGTAATTTGGCAATGGTGATTGATGAATACGGTCAAGTCGCAGGATTAGTGACACCGCTTGATGTGCTAGAGGCGATTGCAGGTGAATTCCCTGATGAGGATGAAACCTTAGAAATTATCCCCTATGACGATTATTGGATTGTGAATGGCACAGCAAGTTTGCACCAACTACGTTTGGAGCTTGACGATCCAGATTTTCTACTCGATGCCGATCAGTTCACCATTGGCGGGTATTTGATTTCGCAGCTGACCGATGCCCCAAAAGTCAATCAAACCATTGATATCGGTGCCTATAAGTTTACCATTCTAGAAACTTCAACATCGCGCATTTTGAAATTAAAAGTTGAACGTGAAGCCCCGATGGTGGCAACGGTTTAAATCACTGATTGGGTATAAAAGAAGGGGTAATTAACCCCTTTTTTTTATTACTTTTTTAGGGATATAACAATCAAGGAATTTGCTGAATCGTCAAGGTGATAGTAGGCACATTGCTCATTGACGTGGCAGCAGATTGACTGGACACAGGCTTGGATGATAGCGCAGTCAGAGTAATATCCATATTGGCAAAACGCTGTGTTTGGCGCAAGTCACCGCGCAAATCCCCAATCGATAGGTTGAGGGTTTGTGGGCGAGCGGTGGTAGTCATAGCCGTGACCGCTACCGTAGCATTGCCTGCCCAAATACACTGTACGCCTGTGGCACAGCGGCTATCATTGAGCACTTTATCAAAAGTCAGATTTAGCTGGTGTTCTTTAACAAAGATGTTTTGACCCAGTGCAAGCGTGACCGTGCGAGTGGCATTAGCTGGCTGGTTGACTGTTGAAGGCGTTGGTTTGGCGGGCAACGTAGGCGCAGTCATACAGGCGGTCAATAGGCTCGTAGTGAGTAAGGCGATACTTGTGGTTTGAATGATTTTTTTCATCGGTAATTTCCTTTTTTTTCTTAACGGTTAATTTTATTTCTGGTTTTTAGTTTTGATTTTTAATGTTATTTTTTAGCGGCAAAAAAACGCTGTAGTCCCGCCAATACCAAGTCTTGCCGAATTTCTACACTGGCTGATAGGTGCGGCTTAAAAGTATGGGCATCACCGCCTGTCATGGTGATTTCAAATTGTGGGTAGCGATGAATGGTTTCATTGATTGCCCCAACAATGGATAACATAATACCGTGATGCACCGCGCCTTGGGTATTGGTGCCTGAATCTATACTATCAAAAGTGCCATCAATAATGCTAATCTGGCGCGTTCCTGAGAATAGCGACTCGCGCTGCAAATAGATACTGGGGAAAATATAGCCCCCCAAGTGATGACCCTGATCGACCAAATCAATGGTAACGGCAGTGCCGCAGCCAATCACGCATTGTTTTTTGCTAGGCTCGATGATACCGAGCATTTGTAGCCAGCGGTCAACGCCAAGTTGGGCAGGGTTATAATCGCTCGACATCAGCGCGTGCTTGGCATCGACTTGGGCAAATTCAAACGGTTTTTGCAATCGCTCTAGGCTTTCAGCAACGTGATTATTGACGGCTTGTCCAAGTACAGATGACACCCCGATAAAATCAGGATTGAGTCGTTCAAGCCGAAAGGTCAACCCTTTGAGTAATTCGGCAGGCGCTTGCAAATGCTGCTCAGCGGCATGATCGAGCACTTGACCGCTATCGTCTGTTAGCCAATATTTTAAGCGGGTATTACCCAAATCTAGCCAAAGTTTTGTCATAAATAATAGCCTTTGAGTGGGATGCTTTATGTGTGTTTATTTGCCTGCAATGATGAAACGGCTGAATCCAAAACTTGAATGGTGCCTGTCCAAATCGTTTGTATGCTGCCATCTGCTTGCTCAATGGTTAGACAACCTTGCGCATCAATACCTGCTGCAATGCCTGTTATTGATTGCTCAGATAAGGCGTTATGAATTTGCAAATGCTTGTTTTTTAATACGTCTCTTTGGGCAAAATCATGGATAAATTGCTCGCTCGCTTCAGCCGCTTGCAGCTGATTAAATTGCCCAATCGCATTAGTTATGGCATCGCGAACGGGCTGATAAAACTCACTGGGTTGTAAGCGCTGCGCTGTCAAATCTTGCAGGCTTACCGCTTGGTAGTTTAAGCCTTCTTGGGTTTGCTCGGTCAGCACAGGGGCATGGGCAATATTGATGCCCACACCGATAACGATGCCTAGCATGTGACCTGCGACATTGACTGGCTCTATCAAAATACCCGAGAGTTTTTGAAATTGGTCAGGTAGGTTGGCTTGTGGTTGATAAAAACCCACATCGTTCACCCATTTGACACCAATGGTTGGCAAATGCTTTGCCAGTCTTGTTTGATTGATGTGTTCTATGATAGGGATTTGACAGAGCTGATAACCCACGCACAGTGACAAGCGACCATCTAGTCGATAAGATAAGCAAAGATTTTGTGGTAATGCATAGGCTTGTGTCGGCACATATAGCGATAAATAAACATTGCCTAGCGGTGATTGCCATGTTCTGCCATGTTGACCACGTCCGCTTGATTGACTATCTGCGGTCAATAAATGCGCCCGGCTAAAATGCGGGCGGTTGTGGTCGGTGGGCGACTGCGCTTGATAGCTTAGCATCATCCACTCAATCAGCTGGCTGTTGGTTGAGTGGGTTGTAGATAGATGAGTGTTACCAATTTGTGTGAAGTGGTTTTTGATGGAGTCGTAGGTATTGTCTATATCGACATTAGATTGTTGGTTTTGAATAGGATTGTTCATTTTTTTTCCAGATTAAAAAATTCCATTGCTATCTAATACCAAACCCAATAGTTAAAGTCTTGCTTGTGTAGGACGCATACGATGCACCGCTGGCTATATCTCGCCAAAAATGGTGCGTAAAACGCACCTTATTATATTTTTTGGGTTTGGTATAACAATCCTTGATAGTTAATTTTTATTAGACCTTGTTTTAATCTATGTAAATTAACAAATATAAAATCTACATCTGTTTCTTTTTCAAATGAATTTAATTGATAACCTTTTAAAAAGTCCTCATAGAGAAAAGAGTAATCTTCTGAATAATAATTTCCATTCATCATAGGTATGGAAATTTCAATTATTGCCCTTACGGAAGCTATTTCTTCATCAGTAAAGCCGTACAAGGCATGTCTAGAGTAATAGTTTTTCAATAATTGAATTAATTTAGTTTCTGAAATTTGCAAGTCATAAGTGTTTGGGTAAATATATCTTTTAAACTCTATATGAGATTTTATAATTTCTATTACTTTAGTTAACTCTTTTGACCCTATATTAAATTCCTCTTTTAAATCTGACTTGATTTGAGTGAAAGACTCATCAGTCCACTTTTCAAAAATAGGAAGCTTTTGAGCTAAATTTTGGATTTGCACTCTACTCATATTTTTGGTAAAAGTCTTAACTCTATACTCATGCTTTAAAGACACTATCAAAGAATTAAATGAATTTGTTATTTCAGAAAGTTCATTAAATTTCTCATAAAAATTATTTATTCCAATAACAGAGATATCTTTCAAATGTTTATCATTTCTTGTGCTGTAAGGATACCTAAAAGTTTCACCTGTAGAATCAATTTTGCTAAAATCTTGAATAAATGGATCTAATAATGATATAAACTCAGTAATTCTTAGCTCATTTGTTTCAATAACTATTTCTTTAAAAATGATCCATAACTTACCTATATCATGTGTTTTGGTAAGTTTGTCATCAATATCTTTCTTAACTTTTAGGTGGTTTATTAAATGAATTTTATGTTTAAGAAACAGTTCTATAAAGTGTCGAGCTGAAAAGACTATTGGGTAAATACTTGTATCTAAATCCCAATATGAAGCATTTGTTGGCAGATCGTTTGCTGATGAGTCATCATAACTTGACAAAATTGATTCCAACATTATAAGCGTGGCTGATTGATACCCATCCATATAAGTTGTCATACCAGTCCAACCATTTTCCCCTACACAAGCATTTAAGTTTCGTAATTTTTTTTCGCCTTGAAATAGATTAGCGGTTTTCATTTTCTTGTATCATCCTATATTAAAATCTAATAGCTAAATATAATAACTCGAAGACTACACTATAAATGGATTTGATAATAATTTTACCACGCCAATCAGTTTATCTTTATCCATAAGTTCAAACTTCACAATCACAAAAATAATAATAAATGCCGATAAAATAAATTTTGCTATACTAACGCTATTTTTAATCAAAGGAAATGCAAAAAATGATGTATCTGTGGTTTTTGCTGGCGGGGGCGTTTGCTGGCACTTGTGCGGGTCTGTTTGGTGTCGGTGGCGGATTGATTATCGTACCTGTGCTGATGGCGATTTTTAAAGCGTATGGCTATCCAAGCGATGTTATTACCCATTTGGCGGTAGGGACATCGCTTGCCACGATTGTGGTGACATCCATAAGCTCCATACAATCGCACAATAAGCGCGGTGGCGTGCGCTGGGATGTATGGCGCAATATGTCAATTGGCTTGGTGGTTGGTAGTTTTGTTGGTGCTTATATCGCAGATTTATTGCATGGTAAGGTCTTGGCGTTTTTGATTGCTGGCATGGCGCTGTTTATGGGGCTAAAAATGCTTTTGGCTAAAAAATCGGAAGTTATCGCAACTACTCACTTGCCATCCGCTGCTGTGCAAACAGGGGTTGGGGGCTTGATTGGCGCAGCATCGGCGATTTTTGGTATTGGCGGTGGCAGTTTTACCGTGCCGTTTTTGAGCCGTTTTGGTTTGACCATGCAACAAGCGGTGGGTACGTCAGCAGCCTGTGGCTTACCGATTGCCATTGCAGGTGCGCTCGGGTTTATGTTTTTTGGCAAAGATGTACAGGGTTTACCCGCTGAGGCGATTGGCTTTGTGCATATCACTGCGTTTTTGTGTATTTCAGTGATGAGTTATGTATTTGCCAAAGTGGGGGCAAAATTGGCGCACCAATTGCCTGCCAACACCTTAAAGCGCATGTTTGGTGGTCTGCTGCTGATTGTGGGTGCAAAAATGATGCTAGGCGCGCTTGGGGTTAATTTATTTTAACTACATAGAAATATAAAAACCGCTCATAACAATGAGTAAATGAAAGAATAAATTAGGAATGATAGATATGTTAAGTTTTTCGATGATTATGACTGTGATAGTTGCCCATCTTTTGGCATTAATTAGTCCAGGACCTGATTTTCTGCTAGTTGTGAGAAGTGCGATACGCAATACCCGTCGTAAAGCTTTGGGAGTTGCCTTAGGCATTGCTTTCGCAAATGGTTTTTATATAGGACTATGTATGTTGGGTGTTGGCACCTTAATTGCCCATTCTGTGTTTTTGATGATAGGACTAAAACTCTTTGGAGGCTTGTTTTTAATTTATGTTGCCTATCATGCATTACAAGCAAAACCAAGTGACTATCAATTTATTGCCCAAAAACAATCAGGGATGGATAACAAAAAAACGCCCACGTTTTGGCAAGAGTTTATTTTAGGTGTGGTATCAGGCTTATCAAATCCTAAAAATATTATCTTTTATTTAAGTTTATTCTCAGTAATCCTAACACCCAATGTCAATACCAAAACTACAGCCCTGCTCGGGGTATGGATGACTTTTATTGTCTTTGCATGGGATAGTTTAATTATATTGTTTTTATCTCAACAAAAAATCAGAAAGGTTTTTAGTAAAGTTGCTTTTTATTTTGATAAATTTGCAGGCGTATTTTTAGGATTCATTGGGCTAAAACTTGTACATTCGGCAATCAGAAATTAACATAATATTTTTTGATGAATTAAGTTGGCTAAAAATCATTTTAGCCAATTAAATGCCCCATACGCTCTTTTTTGGTGTTGAGGTAGGCTTCATTGTGGGGGTTGACACCCACCAACAGCGGTACGCGCGCTACCACCTCAATACCAATCTCATTGAGATAGTCAATTTTGTTGGGGTTGTTGGTTATCAGCTTTACCTTATCCACACCGACATGCTCAAGCATCGGCTTGCACATCTCATAGGTGCGAGCATCGGCAGGCAAACCGAGCAGCAAATTGGCATCAAGCGTATCATGACCTTGGTCTTGCAATGCGTAAGCACGGATTTTGTTGGTCAGCCCAATCCCGCGCCCTTCTTGGCGCAAATATAAAATCGCCCCACAGCCGCCATCTTTAGCATAAGCTTGAATCATCTGCATGGTAGCGTTGAGCTGGGGACCGCAGTCGCATTTAAGCGAACTAAACGCATCCCCTGTCAAACATTCGCTATGAATGCGTACCAATGGGATTTTGGATTTATCAGCCGTGGGCAAACCAACCGTCAGCATGACGTGTTCATGTTTACGATTGCCAAGCGCATCGCGTGCCGTGTCGTCCGTATCTTCAAACACATGAATATCAAATAGCCCATGCGCTGTTGGTAAGGTTGCTTGCGTGATAAATTGATACGACACCCACTACTCCAAAAAAATGACCGCTGATCCAAACAACTGAACCAAGTCGGTAAACCCAAAAATAAAAGTGCCCTTTACATGAAGGCATTGATTAAAATATCAAGAAGGATAGCGTCATTACGCATCTTATCAATAAGCCGCAAGCTAGTTTGGCATGCTATCTGAGGCAACTTTTTTGTCAAAATTTATCAAAAATTCAAGGCGCTAAGCTAAACTTTATAGCAGCTATAAGATACAATCTAAAATAGCGAGGTTTGATGTTTAATCAACAAAAAAATGCTATTATGCCACATTCATGCGCCACATTGGCAATTCAAAGCTGGTAATACTAGCTTAGCCACCTAGATTTTCAAGCGCCCAACGCTTTGGCAGTCTGTCAATTTTGTGCCCGTATTTTGTGCCAATTTTGTGCCAACAATAAGGTGTCGATAGTCATTGTGCGTTTTAACTATTTATTTTTTTCACCTGTGTCAACAGGGCTCATCGAGTGCCTGTAAGCAATGAAAAGTGTCAGCCAAGATATGTCAAAAACTAAAATAGCTAACCAAAAATACCCATTAAAAACCTTTGATACCATCCCTATGCTAAAGCCGCATACGCCGCTGCTCGATGGGGTGGACAGTCCTCACGACCTAAAAAAATTCAGTACCGCGCAATTGCAGCAATTAGCCGATGAACTGCGCGAGTTTTTGCTGTATACAACGGGTGTCAGCGGCGGGCATTTTGGTTCTAACCTTGGCGTCGTTGAGCTTACCATTGCACTGCATTATGTCTTTAATTCACCCAAAGACCAAATTGTCTGGGACGTAGGACACCAAGCCTATCCGCACAAAATTTTAACGGGTCGCCGTGACAAGCTTACCACCATTCGTAGTCAACATGGGCTGACTGCTTTCCCCGAGCGTCATGAGTCTGAGTATGATACTTTTGGCGTTGGGCATTCATCGACGGCGATTTCTGCAGGGCTAGGCATGTCGCTTGCTATGCGCTATTTAGGCAAACATGACAAAGTGGTTAGCATCGTCGGTGATGGTGCTATGACAGGCGGCATGGCGTTTGAAGCGATGAATGACGCGGTGCAGCAAAATGCCGATTTGATTGTGGTGCTCAACGATAATGACATGTCAATCTCACAGGCAACGGGCGGATTTTCTAAACATCTAGCCACCCTATGGCAGCGTGGTTTGGCAGTCGATATCGATAAAAACGGTGATGCGATTTTTACCAAGCGCGTCATCTCCAGTGAAGACCGCCGTATTCGTCATTATTTGCACATGGCAAACGAAGCTTTAGATGATTGGACCTCGCGTCTGCCCAATAAAATTGTCGAAAAATTGGCAGAAAAAGGTATTCCTAAACCGTCTCAGTTAGAGACATTGCCTGAGAAAATCGCCAATAAACTCATTGATGAAGTGTTCCCCGAAAACTTGTTTAAAGCCATCGGTTTTCAGTATTTTGGACCATTTGATGGGCATGATGTTGCCAAATTGGCTCAGGTATTTGAACGGGTCAAGCAGTTGAAAGGTGCGGTACTTGTCCATGTGCATACGGTGAAAGGTAAAGGCTTTTTACCGGCAGAATGCGACCCGATTACTTATCATGCCATTACCAAACTTAAAAAAATCAACCCAGCGCAAGAAAAATCTGTGCCAGTTGACAGCCAAAAGCCGGCACCCACCACCGCCAAAAAATACTCGCAAGTGTTTGGTGAGTTTATTTGCGATAAAGCCGCAACCGACAAACAACTGATGGCGATTACCCCTGCGATGGCTGAAGGCTCAGGCATGACCGAATTTGCCCAGCGCTTTGCCAGCCAGTTCTTTGATGTGGCGATTGCCGAGCAACATGCAGTGACCCTAGCGGGTGGTATGGCAACCCAAGGCGTCAAACCGATTGTCGCGATTTACTCCACATTTTTACAACGTGGCTATGACCAACTGATTCACGACGTGGCTTTGCAAAATCTCAACGTGATGTTCGCCATTGACCGTGCGGGTCTGGTCGGTGAAGACGGTGCGACCCATGCGGGGGTGTTTGATATCGCTTTTATGCGAACTGTGCCTAATATGGTGATTGCTTGTCCAAAAGATGAGAATGAGTGCTATAACTTACTCAATACCTGTTATGAGCATATTGGACCCTCTGCGGTGCGTTATCCACGTGGTAATGGCATTGGGGCAGAGATTGATAAAAACCAAGCGATTTATCCAATCGGTAAGGCAGCGCTTGAGCAGACTATTGATGCCACTGCTGCAGGTACGAGCAACGTGGCGAAAAAAGTTGCGGTGCTTGCTTTTGGTACCATGGTAAAGACGGCGGTCACGGCGTGTCAAAACTTAGCCGAAACTTACCCAATGACGACGTTTTTTGTTTATAATATGCGGTTTGTTAAACCGTTAGACAGCGAATTACTGGATACTCTATTGGCGCAAAACTGCTCCATTGTTACCCTTGAAGAACACCAAATCATGGGCGGTGCCGGTAGTGCGGTCAATGAATACCTAGTTGCCCAAGCAGCAAAAACAAGCCAAGCCTTGCCAACGCTAATCAACATCGGTATCCCCGATAAATATATCGCGCATGGCAGCCCTGAGCAGCAATTAGCCGATTGTGGGCTAGATGTCGCGGGTGTGGTCAAACAGATGCAAACGATTTTGTCATAAATTTTAGATTTTTATCCTTCAACAAAAGGTCAATTATGGAACCGATGGTCGTCATGGCAGCCCGCGCTGCACAAAAAGTAGGTCAAGAGATTTTAAATGCACACAACAATCGCCACAAGCTAGAGTTCACGATTGAAAGCAAAGGCTTAGATGGTTTGGTGACCCAAATCGACCGTTATAGCGAAGAATTATTGATCGCGATGCTCAAAGAAAGCTACCCAACCCACTCGTTTTTGGGTGAAGAATTTGGGCTACAAGAAGGCAAGGGCAATGATAAAGACTGGTGCTGGGTCATTGATCCATTAGATGGTACCCACAACTTTATTCATGGTTTGCCGCATTTTTGTGTCTCAATCGGGGTGCAAAAAAATGGCGTCACCGAACACGGCATCATCTATGACCCAGTGCGTGATGAGATGTTTTCAGCCAGTCGTGGTAAAGGCGCGCGCCTCAACCAGCGCCGTATCAGCGTGAGTGAGCATAAAACCATTGATGGCGGCTTTTTTACCACAGGTCATCCGCTTGAGCGTAACCGCGCAGAAGGTAAAGTATCGTATGCCAAAGAGCATTTTGAAAGCTTACAAAAAATCTGCGAACAAGGCGGTCAAGTGCGCCGTGTGGGTTCAGCTGCGTTGGATTTGGCATATGTAGCAGCGGGACGATTTGATGGTTATTTTGAAATGTCTATCAAACCTTGGGATATCTGCGCTGGTGAATTGATTGTCACTGAAGCGCGCGGTACTGTGGTTGACCATACAGGCGCGCACAATGCCATGCAAACAGGCTCTATCTTTGCGGCAAATATCAAACTGTTAAAACCATTGATGCAAACCGTGGTGCCAGTTTGGGGCAGTGCCGTGAAAGGCTGATGTGACTGTGACACTAAAAACGCGCTAATCCATAGCGCGTTTTTTATTTCATAATCAATTCGTAAAAAAATAGGCTAAGCTAAAGAGGTTAAGTTAAGCAGATAGACAACAACGTTGACATAATAAGAGATGACAATATAAAAACGGCAATCTATATTCACAGATTGCCGTCCTCGTTCTATATGCTGTTTTATAGCATCTTGTTTATAGCATCTTGCTAAAATTCACCTAAATGGCGTATGTTAGAAAGGCTATCTTTCAATATACTGTAATTTATTGGGTACGCCATCCCATTCTTTGGCATCGGGTAGTGGGTCATGCATGGCTGAGATGTTTGGCCATTTTTCGGCAAGTTCTGCATTCAGTTCGATGTATATTTCTTGACCTTTTGGCACTTCATCTTCTGAGAAAATCGCATTGGCAGGGCATTCTGGCTCACACAGCGCACAGTCAATACATTCATCAGGATGGATGACCAAAAAATTCGGACCTTCATAGAAACAGTCCACAGGACAGACTTCAACGCAGTCAGTATATTTACAACGAACACAGTTATCAGTAACGACGAAAGTCATGGCGGTGGCTACCTTTTTTTAGTTGCACAAATGTTAAAAGCATAAAAAATACAATCGTATTATTTTAGCGCGTTACGCTTTTTTTAACAATTCCTTTAATGAATAAATAAATTCTAACGCCTGTTTCGGCGTCAGCTCATCAGGGTTTAGGGCTTGTAGTTGTTGGTTAAGTTTATATTCATCAGTTTTCAACGTTTGATAATCAGCCGCTGCACTCTGCAAATCCAGACCCATTTGTTTCTCGTCTTCTGATGGATAGGGTAAAGGATTGTTGGGCAAGCTTTTTTGCTCGCTTTGGTTATCCAAATAATATTGCGCTTGAACTAATAAGGCTTGCGGCAAACCTGCCATTTTGGCGACATGCAATCCAAAACTGCGATGCGTCGCCCCGGGTGCGATTTTATGCAGTAGTAGTAACTGCCCGTTGATTTCTTGGGTGACAAGGTGCTGATTAAACATTTTGGGGTGGCGCTCAGCCAGTTCCGTGAGCTCAAAATAATGGGTGGCAAATAGGGTCAAACAGCCAATTTTTTCTGCTAAATAATTCACGCACGCATGCGCAATCGCTAGACCATCTTGGGTGCTGGTGCCACGACCGACTTCATCCATGAGTACCAACGAGTTGGCATTGGCTTGGTTCATGATATTGGCGGTTTCAATCATCTCGACCATAAAGGTAGATTTACCACTTGCCAAGTCATCTGCCGAGCCAATGCGGGTAAAAATCCGTTCAATACGACCGAGTGTTACCGACTGCGCAGGGACATATGCACCACAACAAGCAAGTAGTACGATAAGCGCGGTTTGACGCATGTAGGTCGATTTACCGCCCATATTGGGCCCGGTGATGAGCATCAAGCGTTCAAGTTGATTGGCTGTTCCCATGACACAGTCATTGGCGACAAATGGGTCAAGCGATGGCCTCTGATGGTGAGCTTGGCGCTGTTGACCTGCTTCAACCACGATATGCCGTCCGCCTTGGATATTGAGGCTTGCGGTATCATCCGTGGTATTAAACAACGGGCGGCACCAGTTTTTACTATGATGAGAGCGATTCTGCAAACGCGTTAGGCTGACCCAGTTGGCAAGCACGTCCAAATACCCAATCGCTTTGGCAAGGCGCTGCACATCGCCAAGCTGCGACTTCAGCTGACCCAGCAGGTTTTCATAGATACGTTTTTCAAGGATCAACGCTTGCCCTTGTGCCGATAAATAGGATTCTTCAATGGTTTTGAGCGCTGGCGTGATAAAGCGTTCAGCATTTTTGAGCGTTTGACGGCGGGTAAAATATTCAGGCGCGTTCTTGGCTTGCAGGGCGCTAAGTTCAAAATAAAATCCGCTCACTTTATTAAAGCCCACTTTGAGCATGGGCAGGTTGTTTTTTTGCCGCTCTTGCACCGCCAAAGCTTCCAAAGTTTGCTCGATATTGCCATGCAAATTTTGCCATTCATCAAGCTGTCGGTCATAGCCCTTTTTTATCATGCCGCCATCACGGATGTGGGCGGGCGGCTCATCGACAATCGCTTGCTCTAGCAAGGCATGGATATTGGCAAAGCTATCAGTTAAGGCTAAGTCAGGTAGCTGTTTGCTAAGCATGGCAAGCAAAGGGGTCTCGGCAGTTAGCGTCGTTATGTTGGTAAAATCAAAATGTTGCTGCAACTGCTTTGACAACGCTAACGCTTGCGCCAAGCTCAGACGCAATTTGAGCAAATCGGTCGGTTTTGCTGAACCCAAGCCAATGCGTCCCCCAATGCGTTCGATATCGCTGATTTCGCTTAAGGTTTGTTTAAGTAATTCAAACGCTGCTATCGGTAATGTCATCAGTTGTTCAACCGCATCAAGTCTGCGGTTAATCAGGGTGACATTGCGTAGCGGTCGGTGCAAATGATGCACTAAAGCGCGTTTACCCATCGGCGTTTGGCAATGGTCAATCACCGATAACAGCGAAATACCCGATGCCAACACGGGTTTAAAAATTTCCAAATTTTGCTGACTGATGGTATCAAGCTGCAAAAAATCGCCGTTATGCTCGAGCTGCAGGCTGCGAATATGGCGTAAATCAGCTTGCTGGGTCTGTTTGCCGTAATGCAGCACAACCGATGCCGATGAGATGGCAAGCGGTTTTTGCTCAATGCCAAACCCTGCCAGCGTGGTGACACTTAGATGCTGGGTCAGATGTTCAAGTGCGTTATTTGGCAGAAAATAACTGTGCGGCTGTGACAAAATCGGCGGTAGGGTGGCTGTTGGGCTATTTGCGCTCAAACAGTCCTGCAAAAAATGTTGCCACGCCTCAGACAGCTGCTCATCTATCAGCACTTCACTGGGATCAAAGCGGGCGAGCGCGTTAGCAAGCTCGCTTTGTAGCGCCGTATGACTGTCGCAGTTAAGCTCAGTCACACGGATTTGCCCTTGTGCCAAATCCAGCTGTGCCAATCCCACCGACATTTGCTGTTTAGCAAAGCTGATAGCGACGACCGTTGGCGTCTGCCCTTGGGTGATGAGGTTATCATCGGTCAGCGTCCCTGCGGTTAAGGTACGGACGACTTTACGTTCCATAATCTTAGCGGCATTGGCTTTTGTTTTGCTGGTTTTTTTTGTTATGCTTTTGGCTGTGCTATCGGCTGCAGAGTCTTTTGCGGCAGTGTTTTCTTCAAGGCTGTGTTCTGGATTGTCTTCTGAGCCGTCTTTAGGCTTTTCTTCTTCGACTTGTTCACAGACCACCACGGTTTGCCCGGCATTAATCAGCCGAGCAATATAGCCGTCTGCCGAATGAAATGGCACACCTGCCATCGGGATGGTATTGCCCTGTTTATCTTTGCCACGTCGGGTCAAGGTGATGCCCAAAATATCGGCAGCAAGCTTGGCATCATCGAAAAACAGCTCATAGAAATCGCCCATCCGGTACAGCACCAAGGCATGCGGATAATCCGCTTTTAGGGTGAGATATTGCTGCATCATGGGGGTGTGATGGTCAAGATTGTGAGGCATGGTCTGGGTCATAATGGTTAAACGTTATGAAATTAAGCAACAGGTGCGTTTGTCGCACCATGTTGGGTGTGTGAGGTGGGTTAAGGCTGGGATGCAGGTTGCTTCTTGCTTCTTCCAGCCTATTTTTTCGAGTTTGTTTCTTCCAGCTTATCTAAAAGCTTAAAGCGATTCGATTTTTGAGATCCAATGCTGTTTTTCAGCATCCCCTATAAAAGACGCATTAAAGCTGTTTATCGCCAATTGTTTGATATCGTCATTTGATAGCGCTAACGCTTGCTCAATAGCGACAAAGTTGTCATTCATATAGCCACCAAAGTACGCCGGGTCATCTGAGTTCACCGTCACGCACACACCTTGGTGCAGCATGGTTTTGATATTGTGCTCGCCCATGTCTTGCACCACTTTTAGTTTAAGATTACTTAATGGACACACCGTCAACGGCATTTGCTCCGCTATCAAGCGTTGCATGAGTTTATCATCTTCAGCCGAGCGCACACCGTGATCGATACGATTGACCTTTAACAAATCCAACGCTTGCCAAACATACGCGGGATCGCCTTCTTCGCCAGCATGCGCAACCGTCAAAAACCCAAGCGCTCGAGCTTTGGCAAATACCCGTTCAAACTTAGCGGGTGGATTTCCCACTTCGCTAGAGTCAAGCCCCACGCCAATGATATTATCTTTAAATGGCAAGGCCTGCTCAAGGGTGACAAATGCGCTGTCTTCGCTCAAATGACGCAAAAAACACAAAATCCAATGCGAGGTGATGCCCATTTTTGCTTTGGCATCTAAGCTTGCTTGATAAAGCCCTTGAAAACAGGTAGCAAAATCCACCCCCCGCTCTGTATGGGTCTGTGGGTCAAAGAAAATCTCCGTATGCACCACATTATCAGCCTGGCATTTTTCAAAATACGCCCACGCTAAATCATAAAAATCCTGCTGTTTGACCAAAACGTTTGCGCCGGCATAGTAGATATCCAAAAACGATTGTAAATTATGAAAATTGTAGGCATTTTTGACATCTTCAATGGTTTGGTAGGGTATATCGATTTGGTTGCGTTTAGCGATGGCAAACATCAGCTCCGGCTCAAACGTGCCTTCGATATGCACGTGTAGTTCGGCTTTGGGTAATTGATGAATCAGTTGTTGTGGCGTCAATGTGGCAGTCATAGCAAACTCAATAGCATAATGGCAAAGATGGCGTTAAAATCTTTCAAGAAAATTTCAACAATGAAAATTTCGAAAATAAAGCTCAATTATGGGGATGGATTGATAAAGATAAAGGTAATAGAGGCAAGCGGTTCAAACTCACAGGCTGTCATAACCTTGTATCTAAAAAAAGCAAACCCATATATAATAGCAAAATTTATTTTGAACACCTTTATTAACCGTCATTGTATTAAAAGTCATTGCACTTATTGATTTGAGCACTTTAGGAAAACCCTCGTATGTTAGGCAAAATGATAGGCAAGGTTATCGGCACCAAAAACGACCGTGAGCTTAAGCGAATGCGTAAGTTGGTCGACAAAATCAACGCCTTAGAACCCAAAATCCAGCCCCTCTCTGACGAAGCATTAAAACAGAAAACTGCGGAATTTAAAACCCAGTTTGAGCAGGGTACTAGCCTAGATACCATTTTACCTGAAGCCTTTGCGGTCTGTCGTGAAGCCTCAAGCCGTGTCCTTGGCATGCGTCACTACGATGTACAGCTCATCGGCGGTATCACCTTGCACGAAGGTAAAATCGCCGAGATGCGCACGGGTGAAGGTAAAACCTTGATGGCAACGCTTGCGATATATCTCAACGCGATTAGCGGTAAAGGCGTGCATGTCGTCACCGTCAATGACTACTTGGCAAGCCGCGATGCCGAATTAAACCGCCCGTTGTTTGACTTTTTGGGCTTGACTGTCGGCGTGATTTACTCACAGCAAGACCCGATGGAAAAATTTGAGGCCTATGCCGCAGATATTACCTACGGTACCAACAACGAATACGGCTTTGACTACCTACGTGACAATATGGTATTTCGCCTAGATGAGAAAAAACAGCGCGGACTCAACTATTGTATCATCGATGAGATTGACTCGATTTTGATTGATGAAGCGCGTACGCCGCTGATTATCTCGGGTCAAGCCGAAGACTCATCGGCTATGTACAGGCTGATTGACACCATCATCCCGCGCCTCAAACGCTCAGAAACCGAAGAAGGCAACCGCGAAAACCGTGAGCAGGATTTTTGGATTGATGAAAAAAATCGTCAAATCGAAATCAGTGAAAAAGGCTACGAGAAAATCGAAAAATTCTTGGTGGAAAAAGGCGAGCTTGGCGAAAACGAGAGTCTATATAGCCCAACGCGCTTGCCACTACTAGCCCACGTTCAAGCCGCGATTCGTGCGCACCATTTATTTGTTAAAAACATTCACTATATCGTGCATGAAGGCGAAGTCATCATTGTCGATGAAAACACAGGGCGTACCATGCCCGGTCGCCGCTGGTCAGAAGGGTTGCACCAAGCGGTTGAAGCCAAAGAACAGGTCGAAATCCAAGCCGAAAACCAAACCCTTGCAACTACTACTTTCCAAAATTATTTCCGTCTGTATGACAAACTCTCAGGCATGACAGGTACAGCCGATACCGAAGCTGCGGAGTTTAAACAAACTTACGATTTAGATGTGGTGATTATCCCCACCCACAAACCAATTCAGCGTATCGACCTTGATGACCAAATTTTCCTAAGTAAAATGGGCAAATATCAAGGCATCATCCGCGAAATCAAACGCATTCAAGAGAAACAGGCGCCGATTTTGGTGGGGACGGCAACCATTGAAGCCAGTGAAGTGCTTTCAGAGTTACTGACGCAAGAAGGCATTCAACATAACGTCCTTAATGCCAAACAGCACGAGCGTGAAGCCGATATTATCGCGCAAGCGGGTAGCCCCAATGCGGTCACTATTGCCACCAACATGGCAGGTCGCGGTACCGATATTATCTTGGGGGGTAACTGGCAAGCAGAGCTCGCCAAAATCGATAATGTCACCCCTGAAATGAAACAACAAGCCCATGCCGAATGGCAAGTGCGAAACCAACAAGTGCTAGAGGCGGGTGGCTTACATATCATCGGTTCTGAGCGTCACGAATCGCGCCGCATCGATAACCAATTGCGCGGTCGTGCGGGCCGTCAAGGTGACCCGGGGGAGTCACGCTTTTTCTTGTCGCTTGAAGATGACTTGATGCGGATTTTCGCTGGCGATCGCGTGGTGAATATGATGCGCGCCATGGGGCTAAAAGAAGACGAAGCCATTGAGCACAAAATGGTGTCACGCTCGATTGAAAACGCCCAAAGCAAAGTGGAAAACCGCGACTTTGATGCCCGTAAGAGCCTACTCAAATACGATGACGTTGCCAACGAACAACGTAAGGTTATCTATAAGCAGCGCGATGAACTGCTCGCCGAAAGTAATCTACAAGCAGCTATCGAAGCGATGCACTACGATGTATACAATGCCTTGATTGACCAGTTCGTGCCACCCGGCTCGATTGATGACCAATGGGACATTGATGGGCTTGAAGACGAGCTTGAAAATGAGTTTCGTATTTATATGCCAATCAATGACTGGCTAGATGCCGATCGTCGTTTGGATGAAGAAGGTTTACGCCAAAAAATCATCGAGGCTGCGTTACTCAACTACCGCGCTCGACGTGAGCAAATGGGCGAGGAAAATGCCGCCCAACTTGAGCGTCACTTTATGCTATCTAGTCTAGATAAGCATTGGAAAGAACATCTCAACCAAATGGATCAACTGCGTAAAGGTATCCATCTGCGAGGCTATGCGCAAAAAAATCCTGAGCAAGAATATAAATCTGAAGCCTTCTCATTGTTCCAAAGTATGCTCGGTGCTATCAAGTCTGAAACCGTGCAAGATTTAGCGCGTGTGCATATCCCAACGCCAGAAGAAATCGCTGAGCTTGAGCGCCAGCAACGCGAACAAGCCGAGATGATGCGTCTGCATTTTGAGCACCAAGAAATGAATGGCGTGACCGGTGAGCTGAGTGACGATGAAGACATGATTGCGCGTAACAGCCAGCAACGCACGCGAGCCACGTATTCATTTGGTCTAAGCGGCTCAGCTGCGGCAACCGCGAGTCCAGAGATGGCTGAAAATGGTGACAATCCGTATGCCAACTTAGCGATTAGCCGAAATGCCCCTTGTCCATGTGGTTCGGGTTTAAAATACAAGCAATGCCATGGTAAAATTTAAGGTGACATCATTATCATCTTTGAATTAGCCGCATCATGGCTTCAACAATTTTTACAATATAGGCTATCAATTACGTTGTCGGATTGAGCGATTTATTGATAGTAGAGGAATACCCATGCAAAACACACTAGCAAAAATCACCATGCTGAGTTTAGTATCGGCGCTTACGTTGACAGCTTGTGATAAAAAGACAGACAGCACAGACAATGCCGCGGCAGCGTCAGCGGCAGAATCACAAGCCGTACCAATGTCAGCTGCGCCTGCCGATGAAAAAAATAGCGCCGCTGTGACCGAAGCCAATGCCACCGTAGATGCCGGTCCTGACGCTACCAGCGCCAGTGGCACGGCAGCGACCCCTGTTGATGCGATGCCAGCAAGTACCGAGGCAGACGCCACAGATGACGGCGGCGCGGATAATTCAGACATGGATAAGATTACGGAAAATGATACCGTGATTGATAATGCCCCTGCCTCGCCCAATGCACCAAAAGCCAGCGATGATGCAGCGCCTGCCGTCGGTAACCAAAAGGTTGGTCAATAATAACCAGACCCACAAAAAAAGCTGATACTCATCAGCTTTTTTTTAACATGGCAACTAGACGCTATTCAAACTAAATGCGGTTCAAATAATTATCAAAACGCACGATATCATTTGATAGGCTTAGGTTGGGCGATTTGTCTGCAAGAAAAGGCGCTGATTTAGGTCTTTTAACTACCACCATACCGTGTGGGGTGATTTGCGCCAACGCTGCCGACAATAATTGTTGTGATTGCGCAATCGACGGTGGGGTCGTCACAGTATGCAACATCTGCATATGTTTATTAACCGCTGATTTGTAGCTATCCGCGGGAAACATCGGATCTAGATAGACACGGTCAACTTTTGGCAATTTAGCCAGCAATTCTATCGCGTCGCCATGATAAATCGTTAATCGACTCATCAATTTTTGCCAGTTGCGATGCTGCGCCATTTTTTGCTGTTCCAGTTGCAATAGTAAAAACATAAGTGGCTGCTGCTCTAGCAAAGTCACACTGGCACCGGTACTTGCCAAGATTAGGCTATCATGCCCAAAACCTGCGGTCGCATCAATGACAGTCATGCTGGCTTGTAGCTGCATGGCTTTGAGTAGCAGTTCAGTTTTTTTGCCCGCTTTGACCACACGCTGTTGTAGGCTTTGCCAATTTGGGCTGACTTTCATGCCCGCTGCGATGACAAAAACATCGCCTACCTCATCAATCAGCACACTGTTATCATCGACTGATTTCAGCCATTTTTGAGTTACTTTGCTAGTAATCTTTTGCAATTGTAAATCGACGGATAAAGGGGCGAGTATCGTTTCAACATTTGCCAAACGCTGCTCGCTTGGCAAAGTGTCAACATAATACAGTTGGATTGATTGATGAGATAGCATAGGGATTTAAATATAGCCCAGCATACCAGCGATGAGTACCAGTACGCCTACCACGATACGCCACCAAGCAAAAATCGTAAAATCACGGGTACTGACCCAGTTAACCAACCATTTGATGAAAATCATGGCAAAAATAAATGAGACTACCACACCCACTGCCATGATGGTCCAGTCTTCAGCGCTGGTCAAAATATGATGGTTTTTGGCCAGATCTAATAACCCAGCACCCACCAATACAGGAATCCCTAAGAAGAAAGAATACTCTGCAGACGCCTTACGTGATACCCCCAAAAATAGGGAACCGATAATGGTAGAACCTGAGCGAGAAGTACCAGGAATCAAGGCAAGACATTGAATCAAACCGATGATAATCGCCGTTTTAATATCGATATCTTCTGCTTCGGCATATTTGACCGTATGTTTGTGTTGTTGGCGCTCCGCCCAAAAGATAATCAAACCACCGACAATCAATGAGATTGCCACCACAGTTGGGTTAAACAACGCCGCTTTTAACGCTTTATCAAACAGCAAACCTATCAGCATAATCGGGATGGTGGAAATAATCAGCGAGATGCCCAATTGACGCGGGTTTTTACGTTCAGGGTCTTTACCTGTAATAAGTCCCATCAAGGCACGCCATAGCCGTTCCCAGTACAAATAAATTACCGCTGAAATCGCTCCCAGTTGAATGACAACGATAAACAAGTCGGCTTTATCTTTGGTCCAAAAATTTAATAGGGAGTCGGCAAGAATTAAATGCCCGGTACTTGAAATCGGTAAAAATTCGGTAATGCCCTCAACCATGCCCATGATGATGGCTTTAAAAATCAAAATAAGATCCATAACGTATCCAACAATGTTAGTTATTAACAGTCAAAGCTAACAATTTTTGCGCTTATAACAAGATAAAGGGTAGCGAGTCAAACTTAAGACAACATGAGTAATCAGCCGATAAATTAAGCCTTTTGTTGTTCGGCTAGAGTTTTCCACGCATTATTTCTTAAATAAACTGGCAACGCCAGCTCAGCTGGGACGGATTGGTGCTGCTGATACAAGGCTAGCCCAAGTTTGGCAATGATAACGGCTGAGGGGCGAATATCGGCAAAGATGGCTTGACCTAGCTGCGCATTGACCAAGGTTGCGCCGTTACCTACTAAGGCTAAGTCTTTGTCTATCACACTGTCATAATCAAGCAAATGCTCAGTAGCACCTGCCACAAGGTGCATGATACCATCGCTCATGGCGTATTCAGCGGCGTACACTTGGTTCATGCGCGCATCTGTCAGCGCCAATACGTGGGGGCGTTGATGTAGTTCAAATGCCGCTTGGGCGATAGCTTGCAGGCTTGATACAGGCAAACAAGGCACATCATGGGCAAAGGCGATGGCTTGCGCTACCGCCGTATTAATGCGTATGCCACTAAAAGCACCGGGACCTCGATTAAAAGCAATCGCAGTCAGTTGTGACCAATCAATCGATGATGCTGTCATCAGCGCGTGTATCATCGGCAAAATTTGCTGGGTTTGTAGACGATTTCCCGTCAGGGTCTGTTCAGCGACCACATTACCCGCTAAATCCACGAATGCCACTGAGCATTGGTCAAACACACTTTCAAGTGCCAAAATCATAACAAATTGCCTTTACCGTTTGTAGCAATCATGCGCTTAAAGCACACAAATTTTGCCTAAAAAATTGCTTGGTATGATACCACTAAAAACAAATTTGAGCAAAATTTAGTTAACATTGATTTAGGTAAAAATGCCCTCAACCCCGTCAATAAAGTGCTATAATCCTTACTATTTTTAGGGATTTAAAGCCAATGTGTTAAAGTTGATAGCTAACGGTTAACAATGGTTTGCAAAGTCACTCAGAGTTATTCAAAGTCACTTTGCTGGACAATTTTATAGCGTATGTTATAGCATGTTTTATTAGTGGTCTAAGTTTTATTTGTCGGTTAAATGGGTAGATAGGTTATGAGCGGTAAAATAATTTTTGATAATGGCAAGCATCAGTGCATTATGTTTAGTGATTTGGTAAAAGGTGACGGTATTCAGTCCAATCAATTTTTAATTTTGCACTCAGATGAAGAAACTGTCGGCGCGGTTATTGACCCAGGTGGGGATTTGACCTATACGCCGCTAACCCTAGCACTGCTCAAACATACTGATATAAAGCATATCCGCTATGTGATTGGCTCACACCAAGACCCCGATATCATTGCGTCATTGCCACGTTGGCTACTGCATACCCAAGCCAATATCGTCATCTCAAGGTTGTGGGAGCGTTTTTTACCGCATCTTAACTCCGCGTTTACCACTGACCGTCTGCAAGAAGGGTATCTTAAGCGCTTGATTGCGCTACCAGATGAAGGCGCGGTGTTGCCTTTGGGGAAAAGCCAGTTATTTGCTTTGCCTGCGCACTTTTTGCATTCAGAAGGTAATTTTCAGTTTTATGACCCCATCAGCAAAATTTTATTTTCAGGCGATATGGGGGCTTCGTTGCTCGGTGATGCGAATGTGCCAGTGGAAGATTTTGACGCGCATATTCCGACCATGCGAGGGTTTCATCAGCGCTACATGGTCAGTAATAAAGTCACCCGTTTTTGGGCAGATGCGGTTCGGCAGTTAGATGTCGAGATGATTGTGCCGCAGCATGGCAAATCTTTTGTTGGCAAAGCCATGATTAATCGCTTTTTGGATTGGATAGGCAATTTGCCTTGTGGGGTTGATTTGCTCACACAAGACGATTATGACTATGCAAGGCTGATTAATAGTGTTAAAGTTGACTGATTTGTTGTTTTAGTCGATGATGTCTTGTACTGTTACCCCTGTTTTTGAACAATTTGCCAACTCATACGATGCCGCCACGCCGATTCAATCGCAGGTGGCAGAGCATTTGGCGCAGCTCATTGTGCGTTACCATACCGGCGTAACCGATATGTGCGTGGTTGATGTGGGCTGTGGCACAGGAAAATTGACTCAGGCGGTGATGTCAACGTTTTTACAAAACGCAGCGCTAGCTTCCGCTCAGTTATATGGCATCGATACTGCTGCCAGTATGCTTGCAATTTGGCAACAGCGAGTCGAGCATCTTTTGTCTACGCCGCTGTCATCTACCCCAGTCTCATCGCTACCAAAGTCCCCAATGACGCTACACAGCCAAGCGCTTTGCGCCAATATGGCAGATATGGCATTGGCAAATCAATCAGCCGATTTGGTGATGAGTAGTTTTGCCCTTCATTGGACATCGCCAAGCGTTATCGCAGAGCTTGGGCGCATTGTCAAATCCAAAGGTCAGCTGCATTTGGCGATTCCTGTGGCAGGCTCTTTTTATGAAGTCCGTCAGCGCTTTCCCAAGTTGCCTGTTTTTGATTTTTTACCCAGTCACGCTTGGCTAGCGGCGATAGAGACCTTGCGGCAACAGCGCAAAGGCACGGTAATTTATCACACCGAGCAATCGTTTAATTTTTCTTATGACAATTTAAAAAGTCTGTTAAAAAATCTCAAGCAAATGGGCGGCGCCGTCTCTGGCAAAGACAGTATCGATACGGCGACATTTAGACGCTATCTGCAAGACCAATCACCGATTGGGCTGGATTACCAAGTGCTGATGATGGGCTTACAGCTGTAAGGGTAACAAATTTATCGACGATTTGGCTAACATTTAGCGTTACACTATTGCCTAGCGCTACGCTAGCATCAACTTTCTCCCCCTTTTTTGATTAGTTTAATTAAAGATGCTATGACTACACACACTCTGTCTTTTAAAGATAAGCTACAAGCCTATATTCACCTGACCCGCTTTGATAAGCCTGTGGGCATTGAGTTGGTTTTTTGGTCGACTTTATGGGCGGTATTTTTGGCGGCAAAAGGCTTTGAGCAATTCCCCCCTTGGCATGTGGTGGCAATCTTTGCGACGGGTGCGGTGTTGATGCGAGCGGCAGGCTGTGCCATCAATGACTTTGCTGATAGAAAAGTCGATGGTCATGTATCGCGAACCCAAGGTAGGCCGCTGGCGGACGGTCGCTTGACGGGTAAAGAAGCAGTTTGGACGTTTTTAGTTTTATCTTGGGTGAGCGCAGCGCTATTAGTATTTTTGCCCGTGCAGGTTTTTATTTGGTCATTTGGTGCGGTGGCGCTAGCGTTTATCTATCCGTTTATGAAACGCTTTACCCATTTGCCGCAACTGTTTTTGGCGGCGGCTTTCGGCTGGGCGATTCCGATGGCGTATGTTGCGGTATCGCAAGTATTAACGGGGCAGACCGAGGTTGATATTTGGTGTTGGCTGCTGTTTTTCGGCTATATGTGCTGGACGGTGGCGTATGATACCCAATATGCAATGGCAGATCGTGAGGATGATTTAAAAATTGGGGTCAAATCCACTGCGATTTTATTTGGTAAACACGATGTGTTGATAATTAGCCTACTTCAAGGGGTGTTTTTGCTCAGTTTGGCGGGCGTGTTTTGGCATTATTTTGGCGCGCTTTCAGTATTGGCGCTGCTACCTATTGTTGCCATGTTTTATCGACAAAATAAACAATGTCTCACCTATGACCGTAAGCTTTGCTTTAACGCATTTTTAGATAACGTGTGGGTAGGGCGCTATGTATTTTTGCTAATCGTGATATTGAGTGTATGGGCACTTCGAGGATAAACTGTGATAAACATAAAAAACGCCTAAATTTGATTGTAGGCGTTTTTTTTGATAATAGCCATAATTTAACTATAGCCATAACTTGATAGGCAAATTGAGTCCAAGGCGGTTGGTGAGTTGGTTATTGTTAAGCGAAACAATCCGCTCAGCAAATAACCCCACCACCATAGGCAGCAGTTGGTGTTCCATCGCATGGACGCGCTGCTGTAATTGGCTAGCATTTTCAGCCGCGTTGACGCAGGTCACCGCTTGTGCGATGACTTCCCCTGCATCGAGTTCGCTGGTTACCAGATGCACGCTGCAACCATGATAGCGCTCGCCAGATTGTAACACGCGGGTATGGGTGTCCAAGCCTTTATAATTGGGTAGCAGTGACGGGTGCAGATTTATCATCGGCACGTTTAATCCCGTGCTGCTGGTGACACCATCAATAAACAGTGGCGTTAAAATCCGCATAAATCCTGCCAATACCACCAAATCAGGTTGCCAAGCGCGTAATTCTTGCAGTGCCTGTTGTTCAAAACCGACACGGGTATATTTTTTGCCATTATCGTCACGCTCAATCACCGCGGTTGCAATATTGACTTGTTGCTCATTGGCAAGGCGGATGCGCTCAAGCGCATAGGCATCGGCTTTATTACTAATCACGCCCACGATTTGAATGTTCAATAGTTGCTGTAGCTGCTTATCAATTAATACTTGCAGGTTACTGCCACTACCAGAGACGAGGACGGCAATTTTTAACGGGGTAGGGTTTGTCATGTTCAAATTCATAAGGATAGCAAAGCAATAGGTTGGAAAAACTAAGGTGCGTAAAAACGCACCTTTTAAACTAGCTCAATGGTAAATTAACTAAAGGGTAAATTAGCTTAAGGGTAAAATAGCCCAATAGTAAAGTAACCGATTGAGTCGCTGATAAAATTAGCGATAGGTTACCGCATCGCCCTTTCTTTCAACGATTTCACCCAATTTCCATGCAGTTTCGCCTTGTTCATTGAGTAATTCAATGGCTTGGTCTGCTTTATCTGCCGGTACCACGACGACAAAACCCACGCCGCAGTTAAAAGTGCGGTACATTTCCATTTGCGCAATATTGCCTTTTTCTTGCAACCAAGCAAATACAGGCGGGAATGTCCAAGAACTCACATCAATTTGCGCCGCCAAATGGTCGGGCAATACGCGTGGTAGGTTCTCCGTCAAGCCGCCGCCGGTGATATGTGCCATCGCATGCAAGCTTGCGTTGCCCAAGGTTTTTTGCAGGTGTCCAATGGCTTTGACATAGATTTTTGTCGGTGCCATCAACACGTCTTTTAATGCTTTGCCGTCTAATTGTTCAGTGGCAACATCGGCACCACTGACTTCAATCACTTTACGCACCAGTGAGTAACCATTTGAATGCACGCCACTAGAGGCGATACCGATTAACACATCACTGTTGGCAACGTTTTTACCCGTGATCACTTCCGACTCTTCGACGACGCCCACACAAAAACCTGCCAAATCATAGTCGTCATCTTGGTACATACCCGGCATTTCAGCCGTCTCGCCACCGATGAGCGCACAATTTGCCAATTTACAGCCGTCCCCGATACCGGTGATAACTGTTGCTGCGGTATCGACGTCCAGTTTTCCTGTGGCATAATAGTCCAAGAAAAATAACGGCTCAGCGCCACAGACTAGCAGGTCATTGACACACATCGCCACCAAGTCTTGACCAATGGTGTCGTGCTGCTGCAGTTGTAAAGCCAGTTTAAGTTTGGTACCGACACCATCAGTCCCTGAGACCAATAAAGGGGATTTATAGCCTTGCGGAATACGGCACAAGGCACCAAATCCACCCAAACCACCGACTACTTCAGAGCGGCTAGTTGCTTTGGCAACTGATTTAATGCGCTGAACTAACGCTTCGCCAGCATCGATATCGACGCCAGCATCTTTATAACTTAATGAAGTGGGTTGTGTAGTCATGGTCTTCCTATCGCCAGAATCATTGGGAAAAGTAATACGCGCATTATACCCAAATTCCCATCAAAAAGAAAAATAATCCATCGCTTTGCTACCTGGCAATATTAGGCTGTTTATCATTGATGACGCCTTCTAGCCTCACAAATGTGATAGGGCGTTATAACATAGCTTTGAATATTTGTATGAGTTGTGCAGTTTGCGCTATCTATTTTTGTCAAATTACCTAAAATTAGTCGAAAATACAACGATGGCAGTGACCGTCTTTTATTTAACTTTACCCTTATATTTTTGGCGTATTTGGCTTTTTTGAGGAACCTATGTACAACCCATCCCCTTATCGATTTACGAAAGATGTATTTTTCAAACGGGTATTTATATCGCTGTTTTTGGTTGCAATAGGCTATATCATTTATCAATTACAATCGGTAATTTTGCCATTTTTGGTAGCATTTATTTTATCGTATGCGATTAATCCGCTGGTGCAAAAATTACAGGACAAGGCACACATTCGCCGCTGGGTGGCGATTTTGCTGGTATATTTGTCCACTGCGCTGATGATTGGATTGATACTCTGGTGGCTCATTCCACTGGTGTGGGAGCAGTTACAATCGGCATGGAAGTATGTACCGACGGCAATTGACTATTATAACAATACGCTTCGAGGCTGGGTGCGTTCTCACACACCCATACGTTTACCTGCCATGCAAGTACGTGATATGTCCAAAGGCTTGGTCGATTTTCTCAAAGAACACTACAATATCACCGATGCACGCTCATTTTTTACCAATTTAATGTTATCAGGCATGAATGTAATCAACGTGGCGGGCATTGTGGTACTGGTGCCGATTTTGATGTTTTATTTTTTATATAATTGGGATGAGCGCTTGGTAAAAATTCGTCATATGATTCCCAACCGTTATATTCCATCGGTCTATCGTATCGCCAAAGAAAGTGATGAAGCGTTGATGTCATTTATCAAAGGTCAGCTACTAGTGATGGTGTTGCTCGGTATGGTGTACGCGGTGCAATTGCAACTCATTGGACTTAAAGTCGGTCTTATCATCGGTATGATGGCGGGTATCGCAAGTTTTGTGCCGTATCTTGGCTTTACCCTTGGCTTTATTGCGGCGATTATTGCAGGGCTATTTCAATTTGGCGTGGACTGGGTACATTTAGTGCTAATTGTCGGTGCCTTTATGGTAGGGCAGGCGGTGGAAGGTTATGTTTTGCAGCCGTTATTGTTGGGTGATAAAATTGGTTTATCACCATTGTGGGTGATATTTGCGGTACTTGCCGGGGCGGCACTGGCAGGCATTGCAGGTATGCTGATTGCTTTGCCGCTCGCCGCTGTGCTCAATGTGCTATTCAAACATGCGTATGACAGTTACCGTGAAACTGAGTTTTATAAAGGCGATGCCCAATATGGTTTATTTAAAGAAAAAAATCTGATGGATATCAAGCTTGAGGAGCAGCAAAAACAAATCGAGGCGCAAATGAAAAAAGAAAATACCAGTTGGATGGCGCGGATAAAAAATATCTTCTAAAACAGCAAGATGTCATTCAAATGACTACAAGCGCGCAATTTTGCCGTATAATAGCCGACTATGTGATAGGCGTTTTCTGTTTTCTATCTGATAGGCGGTTATAGATACGCTCAATCAAGCATTTATTGTGAGGAGTTGGTCTGCCTTACGTTAAATGCTTTTTTTTATTTGCAATTTTTCCAATAAATAACGCGTCGTTGATAGCCGATAGCGTCATCATAGGTTTATTTATTGGTTTATCATCAGTTAGGTATCTTATGCAATCAAACAATTCTGTAAGCCCAGCAGCAACCATGTCTGCCGCTGAATTAAATCCCCAACTATTAGAGAGTGACGTAGACGTGCTTGATGATAATGATTGGGATGATGAGGCGTCAAACAATGATACTTTAGACAATGAAGCTTTAAACGAAGCGTTAAACAATGAGGTGCAGCAAACCTTGGGCGATGCCAATGCTGACAGCAAAGGTGATGACATCAAATCCGCGCGTTTTCGTAAGCTACAAAAAAAATTACGTAAGCTGGTCTCTTGGGCGATTCGTGACTACAACATGATTGAAGATGGTGATGTGGTCATGGTGTGTATTTCAGGCGGTAAAGACAGTTTTACCTTACTGGATATTTTATTGTTCTTAAAGAAAATAGCACCGATTCAGTTTGATGTGATTGCCGTCAATCTTGACCAAAAGCAACCTGACTATCCTGAAGATATTTTGCCCAACTATCTGACCAAGCATGGCATTCCGTATTATATTTTAGAAAAAGACACCTATAGCGTGGTCAAGCAAATCGTACCAGAAGGTAAAACTTACTGTTCTGCGTGTTCACGGCTGCGCCGTGGTTCGTTATATGGTTTTGCCAAACAAATCGGCGCAACCAAAGTGGCACTGGGTCATCACCGTGATGATATCATGGCGACATTTTTCTTAAATTTATTTCATGGCGGTAGTCTTAAAGCCATGCCACCAAAACTGCTATCGGATGATGGGCAAAATATTTTGATTCGTCCGCTTGCGTATGTGGAAGAAAAAGACATTATCAAATATGCCAATTACAAGCAGTTTCCAATTATTCCTTGTAACCTGTGCGGCAGCCAAGAAAACCTGCAACGGGCGATGATTAATGACATGCTACGCACATGGGATCAGCAATACCCGAATCGCTTGGATTCGATCTTCGGCGCGATGCAAAATGTCGCACCGTCACAGCTCGCTGACCGTGAGTTGTTTGACTTTGAAAATTTGCAGTTAAAGCGTGATGAGCATATCCGTGTATTTGAAGGGGAAAACATCCAAGCGGGGCAGATTGATGAGCAGCTTCAGCAAAAAGGGGTGCCAACCGCACCTGATGTGCAAACCTTTGACCCCACCAAATCTCAGAAAAACAAAGCGTCTCAAAAACCCAAAGCGCCTCAAAAATCCAACGCCAGCCAAAACGCTGAGAGCCAAAAAATACCGACAATCAATCCTTTGATTTGACAACCAAGCGGGTCAAGCACACGGATATTTTGGCTGCTGTAATGGGTTAGGCTATTGAGGTGATAAGCGGTTGATTTAATAAGCTATTGGTTTAATAAGAAAGTTCGGTTAAATACACCCGAACTTCTTTTTTAGTTTTAACCTGTAAATTATTGTCATCACGCAGCGAGTCGTATCGCTAAACGAGATTGCGCAACGAGATTTCAAAACAAAATTTCACGATAAGTTTATCGCGTTGTTTTTATCTTATCCGCGATTATTTTTTTGAACCTATGGTTGCATCATTGCTAGTCGTAACGGGGCGAGGCGCAACAGGTTGGCTTGATGTAGGCTGATGGGTATCGCTGTATTTTGGGTAGCGGTTGTTAGGTACACTCCGCGGATAATACGGACGTGACCCTCTATCTAAACCGCCCCAACCACCAAAACGACTACCGTAGAAGGGCGAGTCCCAAAATGGATCGGTGTTGTACCACAGTTGATTTAACCTTTGCTCACGTTGGTAGTTGAGATAACCTTCGTCATGGGCTTTTAACAAATCAAGCGTCATCGATTGTGGGCATACATCATTGTAATCGTAGCCCTCACGTCCCAACTGATAAGCGCGTAGCGGCGTGCAATAACGTTTTAACCCTGCTTCACGACCTTGTTGCCACTGTTGCTGATCAGGCACAGTATTAGCTTTAGCACATTGCTTGATATGCTTTTGAATATAATCTTGACTGCGACCCAGTAAACCATCTTGATAACCAATGGTTTGCCAATTGCTTTGTTGGCATTGAGTAGGTGTTAATCCGCCACCTAAGGTAGCACAACCTGTCATCGAGGCAGTGATAGCAAACAGTCCAAGTATTTTTTTTGAGGTGGTTGCTGGGTGATAGGTCTCTATGAATGAAAGCATCGTCATGGTGGCACCTTTGAGGTTTACGGTCGCCATTAGTCAGTCAAAAACTGGCTAAACCGATCAAACCGTTAATGAATTGATATTTTTTAATTTAGCAGATTATTTATATAAAAGCATTTATCAATGGTTAAAATTTTGTTAGGCTACTTAATACAACCAAATGAATAGCGTCAAATTAACAGGGTCAAATTTTTGAGTTAATGTGGTGATATTGCATTAATTTTTTATCAACAGGGTGAGGGTCATGCAAAAAATTTTAATCGCCAATCAAAAAGGGGGATGTGGTAAAACCTCCATTGCGGTAAGTCTAGCGGCGGCATTGGCAAACCAAGGCAAAACAGTGGCATTGGCAGATGCAGACCCCCAAAAATCAAGCCTACAGTGGCTAAAAATGCGCCCAGCGGACGTACCTGCCATTATCGGTATTGACTGGCGCGATAGCAATGATATCGGTGATATCCCAAAAACCCTGGGTAAAAACGACTGGCTGATTATTGATGCCCCAGGTGCATTATCAGGCACTAAAGCCGAGCAGCTGATTGCCGAATGCAAGGCGATTTTAATTCCTGTTTTACCCGCTTTTTTTGATATTGACAGTACCAAACGCTTTTTAAAAAGCCTAGAAGACATCAAACGTATCCGCAAAGGCAAAGTCGATATTTATCTGGTTGCCAATCGCGTGCGTAGTCAATTGATGCAGGACAATGAACCGACCGAAAAACTGATGGCGTATTTTGCTGATATTGGGCAGCAGCCACTGGCTTGGCTATCTGAGCGTAGTATTTATCAAGCCTTGGCAGAGCGTGGCTTGACGATTTTTGATAAAAGCCAAAAACCGTATCGCGACATTCAAGCCCAGTGGCAGCCGATTATGGATATGCTAGCTTCCGAGCCGCAGTCGACTGACAAAGTTGATGCCAAAGCCGAAAACAAAGCTGACACCAAAACTGAAGCAAAAACGTCATCTAAAAAATCCAAAAATAGCAGCTGGTACGAGTAATATAATCAATGGGAATATGGATAGCCATCGCCATCGGGGTGTTTATTGTCGGTAGTATCATGGGGTTAAAACCCTCTGCTCGCGAGACCATGCGTGATAATCTACGCATGGCAGCCAGACGCGTAGGCGTGCAGCCAAAACTGGTCGCATGCCCCGATTGGATTATCGGCGATACAGGCGAACGCGGTAAAGGCATGATGGCGCAGTACGGCGTGGTGATTGAGGACGCGAAGATGCGCCCCTGTGATTATCAGGTGATTGAGGGCAAATGGCGACCCTTTACCGGGCATTATCCCGCTAATTTTGCGCTTGATAATCGGGAGGTGGATTTACCGGCATCCATCGCAACAACTGTTAAAGGTTTAAGCTGTAAAGCCAATTTTGTGTGTATTTATTGGCAAGAAAATAGCCAACTGGGCATGAAATCAGAACTTGAAACCACCGAAAAAGACCTAATCATGTTAAAAAGTAAATTGCATGATTATGCCAAATTGGTGCAGAATAACTAACTTTTCGTATTTTAACTTACCCTTTTTAATGATTTTGTGAACCCAACATGAGTAAAACACCGACAGCGAGAAAATCAACCAAAACCACGGATACGGCTGATACAAAAGCAGACACGAAAGCCGCCCAAAAAGCCGCAACCAAAGCCGCCGCGCCCAAATCAACAGCCGTATCAAAAGCATCAAAAACAACGCCTAAAACGTCGGGGCAAGGCAAAGCCTTGGTGATTGTTGAATCCCCTGCCAAAGCCAAAACCATCAATAAGTATCTGGGAGATGATTTTATCGTCCGCTCTAGTGTGGGGCACGTGCGTGATTTACCTGTGTCGGGTTCTGGCGCAGCAAAAACCGATGAGAAGTCGGATACCAAGCTCACCAAAGAGCAAAAAGCGCAGCAAGCCTTGGTACGGCGCATGGGGATTGACCCCGAGCACGACTGGGTGGCACATTATGAAATTCTACCCAGCAAAGTTAAAGTGATTAAAGAATTAAAATCCCTTGCCAAAGATGCCAAAGAAATTTATCTTGCAACCGACTTGGATAGAGAAGGGGAAGCGATTGCCTGGCATCTTAAAGAAGTTATCGGTGGCAGTGATGACAAATACAGCCGTGTGGTATTTAACGAAATCACCAAAAACGCGATTCAAAATGCCTTTAAAAGCCCCACCAAGCTAAACTATGACCGTGTCAACGCGCAGCAAGCTAGACGATTTTTAGACCGTGTCGTTGGTTTCATGGTATCGCCATTGCTATGGCAAAAAGTAGCGCGCGGACTGTCGGCAGGGCGAGTACAATCTGTCGCCACGCGTCTAGTGGTGGAGCGTGAACGTGAAATTCGCGCTTTTACTCCAGTGGAATATTGGGAAATCCACAGCAATACTCACAGCCAGCAAGCCAAACATGAGACCATTCGCCTAGAAGCGGTAAAAAAAGCAGGCAAACCCCTGTCGCTAGAAAACGAAGCACAGACCCATGCCGTTGTTGCATTGCTTGAAACATCCGATTTTATCGTGGCGGATCGGGAAGAAAAACCCACCCAATCAAAACCGTCTGCACCCTTTATCACCTCGACACTGCAGCAGGCCGCAAGTACCCGCCTTGGTTTTCCGGTCAAAAAAACCATGATGCTGGCTCAGCGCCTGTATGAAGCAGGTCATATCACTTATATGCGAACCGACAGTACTTTTTTGTCAGCGGATGCACTTACCAGTGTGCGCGGTTTTATTGACAAGCAATACGGCGCAAAATATGTCCCAACATCGCCCAATGTGTATGGCAACAAGCAAAACGCCCAAGAAGCGCACGAAGCGATTCGCCCGTCAGATGTTTTGGTGCAATCTGCCTCGCTAAAAGACATGGAGCGCGATGCCCAGCGTTTATATGAGCTGATTTGGCGCCAGTTTGTGGCGTGTCAGATGCCACCTGCGCAGTACCAATCCATGACGTTGATTGTCAATGCTGGCGAGATTGAGCTTAGAGCCAAAGGTCGCGTGATGACCTTTGATGGCTATACCAAAGTACAGCCCCCTGCCAAAAATGAAGACAATCTATTACCTGATGTAAAAATCGGGGAAAAACTGGTGGTCGATAGTATCGAACCTACCCAACATTTTACCAAGCCACCAGCCCGCTACACTGAAGCAAGCCTAGTCAAAGAATTGGAAAAACGTGGGATTGGTCGTCCATCCACGTATGCCGCTATCATCTCAACCATTCAAGAACGTGGTTATGTCAAGGTAGAAAACAAACGTTTATTCGCCGAAAAAATGGGTGATATCGTCACTGACAGATTGGTCAACAGCTTTCCGCATTTGATGGACTATACTTTTACCGCGGGGCTGGAAGAAAACCTAGATGAAGTCGCTGAAGGTCAGCAAAACTGGAAAAAAGTGCTGGATGATTTTTATGGCGATTTTAAAGGCAAGTTAGAGCGTGCCAAAGACGAAGACGGCATGAAGCCCAATGACCCAACTGATGTTCCAGATATTCATTGTGACCTATGTCAGCGCCCAATGCAGATCCGTACCGGTTCAACAGGGGTGTTTTTGGGTTGTACCGGCTATAATTTACCGCCCAAAGAGCGTTGTAAAGGCACCAAAAACTTGATGCCTGTGGAAGCCTTTCATAGCCAAACCAGTAAAGAGAGCCAGAATCTCGGTGAGGACGACGCGGACAACAACGACGAAATCCAAGCGCTACTTGAGAAAAAACGCTGCCCGAAATGCCATACCGCGATGGATGGGTATATCGTCGATGGGGGGTTAAAACTCCATGTCTGTGGTAACAATCCTGACTGTGATGGCTATCTATTAGAAAAAGGCGTCTTTGAAACCGCAGGCAATGATGATGTGCCTACCATACCTTGTGATAAATGCGATGGGCAAATGGTGCTCAAAACTGGACGTTTCGGCGCCTATTTTGCCTGTCAGCAGTGTGATAATACCCGTAAAGTGCTAAAAAATGGCGATGCAGCGCCACCACGCATGACCGCAATCCCTATGCCAGAACTCAAGTCGCAAAAATTTGATGACCATTATATTTTGCGTGAAGGAGCAGCAGGATTATTCTTGGCAGCCTCAAAATTTCCCAAAGTGCGAGAGACGCGCCCACCAAAACTGTCAGAATTACGCGCGATACAAGATCAGTTGGAAGATAAATTCCAGTATTTATTTACCGCACCAGATACCGACAATGAGGGCAATCCTACGATTTTGCGTTGGAGTCGTAAAAATGCAGAGCAATATATCGGCTCAGAAAAAGATGGAAAAGCGACTAAATTTGCCTTGGTTTATCGAAAAGGCAAATGGGTGGAAGAGTAATGGCAACTAACAAAAAACCCTAGCCTATGCTAGGGTTTTTTATGGATAAATAAAATCTTTATTTTAAATCAGTGCTGTCATCTTCAATTACAAAGCTAACAATCATCATCACATTATAGCTAGTGATGTTACCATCGCTAATGCGTACTTTTTGCTCTTTAATCCAAGCACCTTCCACGTTATTAACCGTTTTGTTGACTTGTGCAATGCCTTTTTTGATGGCATCTTCAAAACTTACCGTTGAGCTGCTGCTAATTTCGATATTTTTTGCCACTGACATAACAATATCCTTATTTTCTATTGTATTATTTTCCTAATTAATTTTTAATCTAACACTTATCAAGCTTAACTTAAGTTATCGCAAACTTGATGCTTATAACTTATCAAATATGCAAAAAAATACCAAAGTTAACTTGTAACTTTGGTATTAGTTTTGGCTATCACATCAACTAGAAGCGTAACCAATATTGCGCTATTTTAAATGATGTAAAAGTAGCTATGCAATCCATTAAATTAAGCAAAAATCATCTCAATATCTTTGTGATCAAAACGGTAAACATGTCCGCAGAAACCACAATCTAGCGCCAATTCATCCCCATGCTCATTAGCAATTTCTAATGCAGCTGGTTTGCCCAACTGAAAAATTGCCGATTCACTTTTCTGCTGTGAGCAAGTACAAGCAAAGGTCAACGGCATAGGCTCAGCCGTCACCACGTCTTCTTCATGATACAATCGATATAAAATCTCATCGGCTGGTAAGGTGGTTAATTCTTCAGCTTTTAGCGTTTTGGTTAAGATTTTTAAGCGGGGGAACAAGTCATTATCCACCGTCTCATGCTCTTCTTCTGTGGTACGTGGTAGCAACTGTAGCACGATACCGCCCGCTTGCTCACCATCACAAGCCAAGTTGATTAAGGTAGGAATCTGCACGGATTGCTGTTGGTAATGTGCCAAACAATCCGCCAAGTTATCTGCCACACGCTCAACAATGCCTTGATAACCTTCTGCTTGTGTGCCATACGTGGCATCAGGTTGGATATTAATAAATAACACCCCTTCACCGACTTTACCAAGTTTGGCAAAGGCATCATTTGCCGTTTGTGCGGATTGCCATTCGCCTGTCCACTCTGCAAGACCGCGAATGTGACCTTGGTGGTCGCACTCTGCCATCGCCCAAGTTAAGCTGTCCTGTTCAGGGTCAGTGGCTGCGCCTGAATTTTGCAATTGAATGGATAGACGACCTTCAATTTTTAAGGTGCCAATCAGCAAGCTTGCCGCGACCAACATTTCCCCAAGTAGTTTTTGCAGGGCAACTGGGTAATCTTTTTGCTGCAATATCGTCTGTAGGCTGTCGTTGATGCGTACCACGTCACCGCGTACAGGGCTTTGCTCAAAATAAAAACGTTGGCGCATATCAAAATCGTGAAGTGCTTGAGTCGCTGTTGTCATAAATAACCTATGTTAAGTGAGTTTTAATCAATTTATTGAGCTATAAATGGGGATAAAATACAAAATAGCAAAAAAATGGTAAAAAAATTGTCGATGATGAAAAAAATATTTTTTGTAAATCTATTGTCACAACACAGAAAAGTAAATTACTATAAACTCACATTTGAAATCTTTTGAATATCCTTAACTATTTTTTATCAGTCATTGTGCAAGGTTTTGCCAGATTTTAATGGGTGCGATGACGGATAATGAAGGACAAGGAAGGATTATAATACTCCCAGAAAACTAGACCAAAAAATCGTAGCAAATAAGATAGAATAG
>NZ_DAMBBC010000006.1:0-134029 GCF_032057165.1 Moraxella sp. CTOTU48717
ACTCGCGACCCCGACCTTGGCAAGGTCGTGCTCTACCAACTGAGCTATTCCCGCATTAGGTGGTCAACTAGCAATTTTGAATGTTTGTTGCGTCGTTGTGGATGCGTATTATAAGGATTTTTAATACGGCGTCAAGCATTTTTGCAAAAAAAATTCAAAAAAATACGTTTTTTTTAAATTTAACTGTTTTTACTGGGTTTTATTGAGAAATAGCTTTTTTAAATGTCTATTCTCGTATGACCTTTTCCCTTTCTAACCATAATTATTAGTTTTTTTTATCACACTCTGAAACACACCATGTATCTATCGTTACGCAATTACTGCAAATCTCAGCAGATTGTTTTTTAATGACTTCGCTATAATGCGTTTAAACTTGCTATTTCTCTTGGTCCTTTTTGCTGTATTTGGAGATAACGATAAGATGAAAATTTCACAAAAACTTATGATGCCAAGTTTGGCGGCATCCGTCATTGCAGTAGCTGTCACCGGTTGCTCGACCACCACTGATACTGGGGCGATTGGCGTCGACCGTAATCAGTTGTTGGTAGTATCCGATCAGCAGGTGCAACAACTTTCAAATCAAGCTTTTCAACAAGAAATTGCCGCCGCCCGTGCCAAAGGTCTGCTTGATACCAATCCTGCCCAATTGGCGCGTTTACAGAAAATTTCTCAGCGTCTGATTGCGCAGACAGGTGCCTATCGCAGCGATGCAAGACAATGGTCTTGGGAAGTGCATGTCATTAAAAGTAATGAGCTCAATGCACACGTATTACCCGGCGGTAAAATTGTCTTTTACTCAGGTATTATCGATCGCTTGAATCTAACCGATGCTGAGATTGCTGCGATTATGGGTCATGAGATGGCGCATGCATTGCGTGAGCATACCCGTGAGCGTCTATCGCGTGACGTGGCGACCCAAACAGGGATTGGTATTGCCGCAAGTGTATTAGGTTTATCTCAAGGTCAGGCGCAGTTAGCAGGCTTAGCTGGGGATTTGGGTATTTCCCGTCCCAATAGCCGTACTCAAGAAACGGAAGCTGATTTGATGGGGCTAGAGTTGATGGCACGGGCAGGTTACGACCCTAATGCAGCAGTTAGCCTATGGCGTAAAATGCAGAGTGCGGGCGGTCGCGGCGAGCCACCTCAGTTTTTAAGTACCCACCCGGTGAGCTCAACACGTATTGCCACTATTCAATCATTATTGCCACGTGTGATGCCGTTGTACCAACAAAGCCGTTACCGTTAATTTTAACTTCGTATGCTATAAGCCAATATGCAGTTGATATTGGCTTTTTTAGTGAGCAAATTTGGTAATCAAAATAACGGATCGATTAAAATTTTGCTTATCCACAATAATCCATTGCGCATCAATTTACTCAACAATTTACCTACTCATCAATTTATCTAGCAAGCCTAACAAGTTGTCAAAAAACCGATTGATTGAAGTTTTTTAAATATCTCAACAGCACAGCGGCATTGTCAGTGGCATAATAAGCGTTTGGTCACAGCTATAGGGTAAATCCATGAATCAGCTTGATATTAATTTGCTAGTCTTGTTCGTCATTTTGGGCTGCGGTATTTTTGTGCACAATCCCACGATTTGGGTCAGTGCGACTGCGCTAATTATCATCAAATTTTTACCCAACAACCAACCTATCTTTTCTTATATTCAACAATATGGACTCAACTTGGGTATTTTGCTGCTCACCATTGCGGTCATTGCGCCTATCGCCTCCGAGCAAGTCAGTAGCAAAGCCTTGATGACCTCTTTTGCCAGTTGGCGCTCATTATTGGCCATCGCTGTGGGATTGCTAGTGACTTGGCTGGGCGCAAGAGGGGTGAATTTAATGAAAGTTGACCCCAACGTGGTCACGGGGCTGATGATTGGCACAGTAGCAGGGGTGGTATTGTTTCGCGGGGTGGCGGTGGGTCCGTTAATTGCCGCGGGTATTTTATCCTTGCTATATTGGTCCAAGTGAGCCATAGAAGCTAGTGAGCCATCAAACATAGAGAAAATTTGAGCGGTATTGACACAAGATTATTTTTGCCAGTCGAGCCAATTTGATAGATTAGGCTACCTTAAAACTATGCTAAAATGGCTAAAATGCGGTAAGTGGTGACCAGTTAGGTTTGTCATTGACTACCCATTTTTGATGAATAAAATCAGTGAACCGAGGACGACATGAGTCAACTTGCTACCCCGATTGCCGATGCCGTGACAGCGCGTTTGCAAACGTTACAGCCCAGTGTCTATCAGCTAGAAAACGAGTCGATGCGCCATGCTGGCTATTTTGAAGGCAAAGAAACCCATTTTAAACTGACCATTGTCAGTGAGGCATTTGCAGGCAAACGCTTGTTACAGCGTCATCAGTTGGTATATGGACTTATCCATGCGTTACTGTCACAAGGCGGTGGGCAAATTCACGCGTTTTCAATTCATGCTTATACACAAGCAGAATGGCAAGCGGTTGGACAATCTCCCGAAAGTCCCAATTGCGCAGGACAAAACGCAGGGTAATATACAGATAAAAAAGAGTGTCAACATAAGCTAAAACCACAGACCTCTTGAGTTAATTTACGCTATATTATGATAAAAAAGGTTGATGTATGAAACACGCACATATGCTGATGGCATTGATTTTAATTGCCTTATTCTTGTGGCAAGCTGTGTTGGTATTTACCGCACCAAAAGGACAAGGCTTGCCAAAATCTGCCAAAATCGGCGCCCACGTGATGTATGCCTTGGTGATTTTGACAGGCGCGGTGACAGCGATGCCATTATTTGGCGCAGGTATAGTACCGCATTGGTTGATTGCCAAGATAGTGTTACTCATTGTTGCCATATCAGCGACTGTCAAAGCCACGCGCCAGACCACTACGCCCAATCAAGCCAAAATAGGTATGTTGATTGCTTTTATTGCCTATATGGGTATTTTGACGTTGGCATTTGTGAAACCGCTCAACCTATTTTAAGGCTAAAGCAATTAGGATAAGGGAGTAGGATGATGAAAAAATTAGCTATCTCAATACTTTTAGCGACTGCCACTACGGCAGGTTTGACAGGGTGTATGACCACGCCTACCCCTGAATACGTATCCGCCAACAATTACCAAAGCTATGACTGTGTTGCGCTTGCCAATGAGTACACACGGGTCAATCAATACATTGATGCCAATGCCAATCAGCGCACCGGTTTGCAGGCTTCAGGCATTGGGATTGGCGTATCGGGCAATCGCCATGGTATTTATCCTACCGTGAGTGTCGGCTTAGGCTCAATCAATGGCGGCAACCGTCATAATCTATCGATTGCTATGGGACAACGTGATGCGATGGTACAAGCCGCTCGTTTAAAACAATGCCCCTTTGCTACCGGCATCAAACTCTATAGCGAAAAATAATTTATCCCATTTTATCCTGTTGAGTGTAGAACCCATCTTTACATAGTGAGATGGGTTTTTTTATGGTCAGCCAAATCAGTGGCTGGCTTAGGGGTAGTAAGTGTCATTGAATACTTATTGAATATTTTTTTAGCCTAAAGATAATTTTTATTTCGATAAAGATTGTCTCGTTTTAGATTGACAAGTTCATAATTTATTGATTAATATGTCACATATTGATGGTTCAACACAGTAAAAATTTTAAAAAAAATGAATTGAAATGAGTTTTATAACAATACTTTAAGTCAAGGAATACTTGGGTATTAATCAGTGGGTAAAAATTTTTACTCAGGTAAGCACGAAGTTTTCACTAGCTTTCGTCAATACCTTTAGTAAACATCCCAAAAAAACGATAGAAAAACACGATAAAAAACACGATAGTAAGGATGCTACCATGACCAAAGACGTGCTAAACCTGCCACGCATCGTAATGGGTGCAAAATCTGCCAACGCCCCGCTCACCCAAAGCTATGATAAAGGACCGGTCACGCCACTGATAGAATTGACCATTGGTGATTTTTTTGATCAGATGGTGGAACAACACCCCGATAAAGACGCCTTAATTTCTGCTCACCAAAACATTCGTCTCACCTACCGCGAGCTACAGCGTAAAGTCAATCAGCTAGCCAGCAGCATGATTCGTATGGGTCTACAAAAAGGCGATCGCGTGGGTATTTGGTCACACAACAACGTTGAATGGGTCATCATGCAATTGGCGACAGCCAAAGCCGGTATCATATTGGTCAACATCAACCCTGCGTATCGTATCTTTGAGCTTGAATACGCCATCAACAAAGTCGACTGCCAAGTGCTGGTATTGATGCGCCACTTCAGATCTAGCGACTACGCGGTGATGCTGCAAGAGCTTGCACCTGAAGCGCGTCACCAAAGCTACCAAAATTTAGAGCTCGTGCAATTACCCAATCTCAAACGGGTCATCTGGATTGATAGCCCAGAGTCCACTGAGGATTTTAGCTATATGCAAAAATTCTCAGCATGGATTGCCGAAGGCGATGCCGATGATCCGGCAGTGGCGGAACGTGCCAAAAAGCTCAACCCCAATAACCCCATCAATATCCAATTTACCAGTGGTACCACAGGCACGCCTAAAGGCGCGACGCTTACCCACCGCAATATTTTGAACAACGGTTATTTCATCGGTGAAGCCATGAGCTTCACTGCCGATGACCGTCTGTGTATCCCTGTCCCGCTTTACCACTGTTTTGGCATGGTACTGGGCAACCTTGCCATCTTGACCCACGGTGGCACGATTGTGTATCCCAACGATGGCTTTGACCCCATCACCGTACTTGAAACCGTGCAAAACGAAAAATGTACAGGTCTGCATGGGGTACCGACCATGTTTATCGCCGAGCTTGACCACCCAGATTTTGCCAATTATGACTTATCGACTTTACGTACCGGCATCATGGCAGGCTCAAGCTGTCCGATTGAGGTCATGCGCCGCGTGATTGACCAAATGCACATGAAAGAACTCACCATTGCCTATGGCATGACCGAAACATCGCCCGTATCTTGTCAAACCAACCAGCACACGCCACTTGAAAAACAAGTCTCAACCGTAGGTCTGGTACAGCCTAACCTAGAAGTCAAAATCGTCAACCCAGAAACGGGTGAAACGCTTGACATCGGTGAGACAGGTGAGCTGTGTACCAAAGGTTACTCAATCATGCTCGGCTATTGGAATGACACCAATAAAACGGCGGAAGCCATTGTCGATGGCTGGATGTATACCGGTGACTTGGCAACCATGGACGAAGAAGGCTATGTCAAAATCGTCGGACGTAGTAAAGACATGGTGATTCGTGGTGGTGAAAACATTTACCCTGTTGAAATCGAAAACTACCTATATCGCCACCCAAAAATCCGTGACGTCCAAATCGTGGGCGTACCCGACAAAAAATTTGGTGAAGTCCTCGCCGCTTGGATTATCCCCAAAAAAGACAGCAACTTAACCGAACAAGACATCCGTGATTTCTGTAAAGATCACATTGCACACTATAAAGTACCGACTTACATGAAGTTTGTCGACGAGTTCCCAATGACCGTCACGGGTAAAATTCAAAAATTCAAAATCGTGGAAGCGATGACACAAGAATTGGGACTCTAAATTTTCAACTTCAGCAAAAACTTAACATAAATACAGAGGGCATCTAATAGCAATTTAGCTGCACCCTTTGACAGAATTAGGATTTACAATGACGGTTATCCAAAGTAAATTAAGCCCAAATGGCGCGGAATTTCAAGCCAATGCCGCTGCCATGCAAACTATCGTTGATGACCTCAAAGCCAAACTTGCGGTCATTGCTCAGGGCGGTTCAGCGTCTGCTCGCGCCAAACATGTGGCTCGGGGTAAGCTATTGCCGCGTGAGCGTGTCGAGCGCTTGCTAGATGCCGGTACGCCATTTTTGGAAGTCTCACCGATGGCAGCGTATGGCATGTATGATGCCGATATCCCTGCCGCAGGCGTGATTGCTGGCATCGGTCGTGTCGCTGGCATTGATTGTATGATTGTGTGTAACGATGCCACCGTCAAAGGCGGCACTTACTATCCGATGACGGTCAAAAAACATTTACGGGCGCAAGAAATCGCGCGAGAAAACCGCTTGCCATGTATCTATTTGGTCGACTCTGGCGGCGCGAACTTGCCCAACCAAGATGAAGTATTCCCAGATAAAGACCACTTTGGTCGTATCTTTTTTAACCAAGCCAATATGAGCGCCGAAGGCATTCCCCAAATCGCCGTGGTCATGGGTAGCTGTACCGCAGGTGGTGCCTATGTACCCGCCATGAGTGATGAGTCGATTATCGTCAAAGATCAAGGGACGATTTTTTTGGGTGGACCGCCGCTGGTCAAAGCTGCCACAGGTGAAGAAGTGACCGCGGAAGACTTAGGCGGTGGCGATGTGCATACCCGTCTGTCAGGCGTGGTTGACCACCTTGCCCAAAACGATTTGCACGCGTTATCACTGGCGCGCAACATCATCGGCAATTTAAACCAACAAAAAACACCCATCCACCACGCTACCGCGCAAAAAACCCCGCGTCCACCCAAATACGACGCCAAAGAATTGTACGGCATCATCCCAACTGACACCCGTAAGCCCTTTGATATCCGTGAAATCATTGCACGTATCGTCGATGGCAGTGAGTTTGATGAGTTTAAAGCACGCTTTGGCACGACGCTAGTATGTGGTTTTGCACATATTGAAGGTATGCCAGTGGGTATTATCGCTAACAACGGTATTTTATTTAGCGAATCAGCGCAAAAAGCCACCCATTTTATCGAGCTATGCTGCAAACGTAAAATTCCGCTTGTGTTTCTGCAAAATATCACAGGCTTTATGGTGGGGCGCAAATACGAAAATGAAGGGATTGCCCGTCATGGTGCCAAAATGGTGATGGCAGTTGCCAATGCCAAAGTGCCGAAGTTTACCGTGATTGTCGGCGGCTCATTCGGCGCGGGTAACTATGGTATGTGTGGTCGTGCCTACAGTCCACGTTTCTTATGGATGTGGCCAAATGCGCGTATCTCGGTGATGGGTGGCGAGCAAGCGGCGTCAGTATTAGCAACGGTCAAACGCAGCCAATACCATGCCAAAGGTGAGCACTGGTCAAGCGAGGACGAAGAAGCGTTCAAAGCGCCAGTGCGTCAGAAATTTGATGAGCAAGGTCATCCCTATTATGCCTCGGCTAGACTGTGGGATGATGGCGTGATTGACCCAGCCGATACCCGTCAAGTATTGGCACTCGGCTTAAGTGCCGCTTATAACGCACCGATTGAAGACACCACCTTTGGTGTATTTAGAATGTAATTTTCAGCGTGTAAAATCGGAAGCCTTGGTTGTTTGTTTTATCACCATTGAGCAAGCATCAAAAACTCTTCAACTTTACCCAACAAACAAAGGAAAAACACGATGAAATTACCGACTTATGACAGCCTACTGTTAGACATTGACCAGCAGGTAGCGACCATTACCCTCAATCGCCCAGACAAACGCAATGCCTTTAATGACGAGGTCATCCAAGAACTGACCGATGTGTTTCAATTTTGCGCTGAGCAAGACGAAGTGCGTGCGGTGATACTTACTGCCAATGGCAAAGCCTTCTGTGCCGGGGCAGACCTAAACTGGATGCGCGCGATGGCGGATTATAGCCACGATGAGAACTTAGCGGACGCAGGCAAGCTTGCGCAAATGCTAGCCACCATCTACCACTGTCCAAAACCGACTGTCGCTGCCATTCAAGGCGATGTGTATGCCGGTGGTATGGGTCTAGTCGCCGCTTGTGATATCGCCATTAGCGTCAAAAACGCCAATTTTTGCTTAAGTGAAGTCAAACTTGGCTTGATTCCTGCGACCATTAGCCCGTATGTGATTCGTGCGATGGGCGCAAGAGCCGCGCATCGGTACTTCTTAACCGCTGAAGTATTTGATGCCAAAGAAGCCAAAAGAATCGGTTTTATCCATGAGCGGGTGGATGAAGAAGAGTTTACACAAACCCTTGATAATTTGGTCAAACACTTGGTCAATGCTAGCCCAAATGCTGTCAAGGTGTGTAAAAAACTGGTGCAGGATGTGGCATTTGCGGAGATTAATGAGCAGTTAATCAAAGATACCGTTGCAGGCATTGCCGATATCCGCGCATCCGCCGAGGGTAAAGAAGGCGTACAGTCATTTTTGCAAAAACGTAAACCAAGCTGGCTTGAATGACGCAGATAAAATAACTGAGGTAAAAAGCTGGATTTTATAAGCCAAATTTTATAAGTATGCCAAGTTAGATTCGCGGTGATGCGGTCTTGAAAAAATAAAAAGGGACGATTATGTTTTCAAAAATCTTAATAGCCAATCGGGGTGAGATTGCTTGCCGCGTGGCAGCCACCGCCAAAAAACTGGGTGTGCGTACCGTTGCGGTATACTCCGACGCTGACCGCTTTGCCAAGCACGTAGCCGTGTGTGATGAAGCCATTTATATAGGCGGTTCTGCGCCCAAAGACAGCTACCTGCGTTGGGAGCGCATTTTGGAGGCTGCCAAACAAACAGGCGCACAAGCGATTCACCCTGGCTATGGGTTTTTGAGTGAAAACGACGAATTTGCCCAAGCGTGCGTGGATGCGGGTTTGGTGTTTATCGGTCCCCCTGCGTCTGCCATCACCGCCATGGGTCTTAAAGCCGAGTCCAAACGCTTGATGGAAGCGGCCAATGTACCACTCATTCCAGGGTATCATGGCACCAACCAAGACCCTGATTTTTTACATAGCGAGGCCGACAAAATTGGCTACCCTGTGCTAATCAAAGCCAGCTCTGGTGGCGGCGGCAAAGGGATGCGGTTAGTTGAAAAAACCGAAGATTTTATTGATGCCTTAGGCTCATGTCAACGTGAAGCCATTAGCAGCTTTGGCAATGACAGCGTATTGATTGAAAAATACGCCCTACGTCCCCGCCATATTGAAATTCAAGTCTTTGGCGACAGCCACGGCAACTATGTGTATTTATTTGAGCGTGATTGCTCGGTACAGCGCCGCCATCAAAAAGTGCTCGAAGAAGCCCCTGCCCCCGATGTCAGCGTGGCAATGCGGGAGGCGATGGGCGCAGCGGCGATAGCGGCGGCAAAAGCGGTCAATTATGTGGGGGCGGGTACGGTTGAATTTATCGTAGAGCAACGTGAGTGTTCACCCGAAGATAAATTTGGCGGCATGAATTTCTACTTTATGGAAATGAATACGCGCCTGCAAGTTGAGCATCCCGTCACTGAAGCGATTACTGGTACTGACCTTGTCGAGTGGCAACTGCGTATTGCTAGCGGCGAGCCGTTACCAAAACAGCAAGCAGACTTGACCATCAACGGTCATGCGATTGAAGCACGTATCAATGCTGAAAACCCAGACAACAACTTCTTGCCCGCCACAGGTACGCTAAACGTTTATCGCACGCCAACTCACAGCGAGTTTAGGATGTCGGATGTGCGCGTGGATGATGGGGTACGCGAAGGCGATGTCATCAGTCCTTACTATGACTCAATGATTGCCAAACTCATCGTCCATGCACCAACCCGTGAGCAAGCGCTTGCCAAACTAGACAAAGCTTTAGCAGAAACCCGTATTGTCGGTCTGCCCAACAACGTGGCGTTTTTGCGTCACGTGGTGCAATCAGATTCGTTCAAACATGCCAATCTTGACACCGCATTGATTGAACGTGAAAAAGACGTACTGTTTGGACAGCAGCGTGGTGAACTACCTTGGTTAGTAGCCACCGCGATTGTCAAAGAGCTTGCACAAGAAGCGCAAACCCAAAACCACGACCCCTTTAGCAAAACCGACGCATGGCGCGCGTATAGCCACTATGAGCGTCCGTTTGATTTGGTGTATCACGACAAGCCATTGCGGGCGGTGATAAGTGAAATCAATGGGCAAGCATTTCATCTAACGATTAACACCATTGCCAAAGCGGAAAAACAAGGCGCGGACGTTGTCACGCCCATCTATCAAGGCGATGTTCGTTATTTGCCCAGTGCCGATGATACCTTCACGCTATGGCTAAGTGACGGAGAAACAGCCGGTAAGCGCCAACAGATGCAGGCATGGCGACACAATGAGCAAGTATATGTGTTCTCAAATCATGCCAGCGATGTCATCACCTTGGTGGATAGCATGGCGCATGTGGGCATCGAGCCCCAAAATGGCGGTAGCTTAAAATCGCCCATGCCAGGTCAAGTGGTGGCGTTTCGGGTCAATGTGGGCGATGAAGTGAAAAAAGGTCAAGCCTTGGCAGTGATTGAAGCCATGAAGATTGAGCATACCATCAATGCCCCTAGTGATGGTACGGTGGCAGAGTTGCTGTTCAAAGCAGGGGATTTGGTATCCGATGGCGATGAGCTATTAAAACTTGATACGGGCAGCCAATCATGAACTATCCAAACTTTGTCAAAATCATCGACGTGGGCGCAAGAGACGGACTACAAAACGAAAAACAAACCGTACCCAGCGACGTCAAAATCGAGTTGATTAACGGCTTGATTAATGCAGGCGTGCGCAAGCTTGAAGCCACCAGCTTTGTGTCGCCAAAGTGGGTGCCACAAATGGCGGACAATGATGCCGTATTAAACGGCATTGTCAAACGTGATGACGTGGTCTATTCGGTGCTGACACCCAATATGAAAGGCTTTGATGCCGCCCTTGCCCATCGTGACCAATTTGCCAATTATGAAGTGGTGATTTTTGGCTCAGCGAGTGAAGCTTTTAGCCAAAAAAATATCAACTGTAGCATCGCTGAGAGTATCGAGCGTTTTGCCTCGGTGGCTGATGCCGCCAAAGCGCATGGTATCAAAGTGCGCGGCGTCATCTCTTGTACCGTGGGCTGCCCGTATGAAGGCGATATTTCAGCCGATAAAGTCGCCTATGTGACAGAAAAACTCGTTGCCATTGGCGCTGAACATATTGGTATTGCTGACACCATCGGCGTGGGCACACCTATCATGGTGCAAAAAGCGTTGGATGCTGCCTTGCGTTATATTGACATTGACAATATCTCTGGGCATTTTCACGACACCTATGGTCAAGCGCTTAGCAATACTTTAGCGGCATTACAAATGGGTGTTTGGCAGTTTGATACCTCGGTAGCAGGGCTTGGCGGTTGTCCGTATGCCAAAGGCGCAACCGGCAATGTTGCCACTGAAGATGTGGTATATCTGCTACATGGCATGGGCATTGAAACGGGCATTGACCTCGACAAACTGGTCGATGTCGGACAAAAAATCAGCGCGTTTTTGGGCAGACAAAACGGCTCAAAGGTGGCAACAGCGATTTTAAATAAACGTAAATCTTTAACAGTCAGTTAATAAACAAGGAATGACTATGAACTTAGGACTCGATTACCAACTTGGCGATGACATCAACGCCCTACGCGAAACCGTCAAAGCCTTTGCCGATGCCGAAATCGCCCCACGCGCTGCCGAGCTTGACCGCACCGACCAATTCCCGATGGACCTGTGGCAAAAAATGGGCGAGCTTGGGCTGCATGGCATCACTGTACCCGAAACCTACGGCGGCGTGGACATGGGCTATGTGGCGCACATGGTGGCGATGGAAGAAATCAGCCGCGCATCAGGCTCAGTGGCGCTAAGCTATGGCGCACACTCCAATTTATGTATCAACCAAATCAAACGCAACGGCACAGAAGCCCAAAAACAAAAATACTTGCCAAAACTCATCAGCGGTGAATTCATCGGCGCCTTAGCCATGAGTGAGCCCGGTGCCGGCTCAGATGTCACCAGCATGAAACTACGTGCCGAAGACAAAGGTGGCGTATATGTATTAAACGGCTCAAAAATGTGGATTACCAATGGACCGGATGCCGATGTGATGGTGGTGTACGCCAAAACCAACCCAGAGCTTGGAGCAAAAGGCATCACCGCGTTTTTGGTAGAAAAAGGCATGAAAGGCTTTTATACTGCGCAAAAACTCGACAAACTCGGTATGCGCGGTAGCCACACAGGCGAGATGGTATTTGACAATGTCGAAGTGCCAAGCGACAACATTCTGGGTGGTCTTAACAACGGCGTTAAAGTATTGATGAGTGGCTTGGACTACGAGCGTGCGGTACTGGCTGCAGGTCCCATTGGGCTGATGCAAGCGGTGATGGACAATGTCATTCCCTACATCCACGATCGCAAACAATTTGGTCAGGCCATCGGTGAATTCCAGTTGATTCAAGGTAAAGTGGCGGTCATGTACACCACCTTACAGGCAGGGCGCAGCTTTCTCTACACCGTGGGCAAAAACTTGGATATGTTAGGCTCAGACCATGTGCGCCAAGTGCGTAAAGACTGCGCCAGCGTGATTTTGTGGACAGCGGAAAAAGCCACTTGGATGGCAGGGGAAGGTATCCAAATCTTTGGCGGCAATGGCTATACCAACGAGTATCCACTGGGTCGTATTTGGCGTGATGCCAAGCTATATGAGATTGGCGCAGGTACCAGCGAAGTACGACGCATGCTGATTGGTCGTGAGCTGTTCAACGAAACCGCTTAATTGATTAGATTTGTCAGCACAAGCCCTAGCTAAAACTAGGGCTTTTTTATTAGATTGTTAAAATAGGTTGTCAAAATCCGCCTTATCAGCTGTGCGCTATGTTAAGGTTGATTGTAAAATCGCTTGGTATTGCGCCGGTTTGAGACGGGGTCCGAACTGCTGAATAATTTGGCTTGCGACGCTACTGGCTAATTTGCCACAATCTGCCAACGCATGACCGTGCGATAGCGCATATAAAAAACTGCCCGCAAAATTATCCCCTGCCCCATTGGTATCTAACACTTGGTCAACGGCTAGCGATGCCACGTCAATCAATTTTGTTTCACGTGAAACATCGTCTCGCACGGCAACGATTGACCCTGCTGCACCATTGGTCACCACTGCCATATTGGCGACTGACAATAACGCTGCTGCGGCTTGCGAGTGACTGGTTTGGTTGGTAAATAGCTGCGCTTCATCACAGTTACAAAACACCGCATCCACGCCACCTTCTAGCATGACATCAAGTCCTTCGCGACCAAACTTGACCACGGCAGGGTCGGCAAAACTGACCGCGATTTTAGCGCCTTTGGCTTTGGCTTGTTGTTTTAGCTGAGCAATCGCCTGTTGTGCTGAGGGTGACATGGCAAGATAACCTTCAAGATACAACCAATCAGCATCATTGAGCGCATCAAAGTCAATATCGGTTTCACTGATTTCTGCTGAAGTGCCCAAATGTGTTTGCATGGTGCGCTCGCCATCTGGGGTCACCATCACCATACAGCTACCTGTGGTACCATCAGCAAATGACTTGGTAGATGTCTTGATACCTGCGGCATTTAAATCAGCCAAATAAAAACGCCCTGCCTCGTCTTCGCCTACTCGGCAAGCGTAAAAAGTATCGCTACCGAGGCTTGCAGCGGCATAGATACTGTTGGCAGCCGAGCCGCCACCGGCTTGTTTAGTCGCGGTGATATTTTGCGTGGTGAGCGAGGCGATGAGGTCAGCTTGCTCACTGTGACTGGCTAGGGTCATGTTGCCTTTGGTCAAGCCTGTGGCGTTAAGCTGTGCATCAGTGACGACAAATTCACTGTCGACTAACGCATTGCCGATGGCGACGATTTTTGCCATTGTGGTTCCTTTTTAACGATTTTGGAAAAAATAGATGAGTTAAATTCAACGTGGTGTCATTGTAAATTAAAACTGTCAAAGTTAATATCTGAAAATTGGCTAACACGGGCAAATGAGTGGCGCTGTATTATCTGTAGTATCTGTAGTATCTGTGTTTTTTTGCCTTTATAAAGCAGGTTTTGACCCCATTTAACTCAAAATAAATCCGACAAAACTGCTATACTTTCTGTTTGTTTTTATCGTTGGTTTTGCTGATAAATTCTGACAAATATTATTATGACACACAGGTAACTTCATGCCCGCAACTTCTCACGACTCTACTTTAGATTTGACCCTGCACCCTGCTTTTACCCTACGCTCTCATGAGCGCATCGATGCGCTATCGCTTGATGTGCTGGTGAGCGAGCATAACGCCACTGGGTTGATTCATTATCACCTCGCCCACCCGAGTGATGAAAATGCCTTTATGATTGGCTTTCGCACCCAGCCGATGACCGACCGCGGTGAGGCGCATATTTTGGAGCATACCAGTCTATGTGGCTCTGAAAAATATCCCGTGCGCGACCCGTTTTTTAGCATGATTAAGCGGTCGCTCAATACGTTTATGAATGCGTTTACCGCGGCAGATTGGACGGCGTATCCGTTTGCCACCCAAAACCGTCAAGATTATTTTAACTTGTTGTCGGTGTACCTAGATGCGACATTTTTCCCAAGTTTAAATCCGCTCGATTTTGCCCAAGAAGGGATTCGTGTGGAGCTTGATGATGACGGCAAACCACAGTATAAAGGCATTGTATTTAATGAAATGAAAGGCGCGATGAGTGGCGAGATTGACCAGTTGTATCATACGCTGGCGCGTCATTTATTCCCCACAACCACTTATCACTACAATTCTGGCGGTGAGCCCGCTGCCATTACCGAGCTGACTCATGCTGATTTGGTCAAGTTTCATCAAAGTCACTATCACCCAAGCAATGCAGTGGTGATGAGCTTTGGCAATATCCCTGTGGCAGAGACCCAAGCCCGTATCCATGAGGATGCATTGGCGGTGTCAGGCAAAGCGTTTGCTAAAGGGCAAAAACACGCCTCACGACTCGAAGAATCATTGACCGCGCCAATCAGCGTGACGGACACTTACAGTGTCGATACGGTGAAACCCAAACAAACCCATCACGTCATGGCATGGTTATTACCATCGATTTTAGACGGTAAACAGCGCCTGGCTATGCGATTACTTGAAGGCGTATTGGTTGAACATGCAGGTTCGCCGCTGCGGGCGTATCTTGATAGCCATCCGCTGGCATCTGCCCCAACGCCGCTACTGGGCTTGGATGACAGCCATTATCAGATGGTGTTTTATGCCGGGGTTCGTGGCTCTGAGCCTGAGCATGGCGATGCCATTGAGCAAGGAATTTTGGACTTACTCAAACAAGTGGCGGACCAGCCTGTGGACAGTGAAGCGATTGAAACCATTTTGCACCAAATCGAAATCGACCAACGTCATATCGGTGGCGATAGTATGCCATATGGTCTAAATTTGATGCTTGAAGGCTTTAGTACTGCTATCCACGACGGTGACCCCATGCATGTGTGGGACATCGATGAAAACCTAAACTGGCTACGTGAACAAGTACAAAATCCTGATTTTATCGCCGATTTGATTCGCAGCTTTTTGCTCGACAATCCGCATCGCGTGCGTTTGACACTCATCCCTGATGCGAGCAAATCTGAGCAACAAGCCAAGGATGAGCAAGCCAAACTTGACACCATCGCAGCGGCACTGACCGATGACACGCGTAATGCGCTCATCACCCAAGCCAAAGCCCTTGCCGAACGCCAAGCTACGCCTGATGATGTGGATTTGCTACCCAAAGTGGGATTGGTGGATATTCCTGCCCAAATTCAATTTAAAACAGGTACAAAACGCGATATCACTTTAAGTGGTGTGCCAAGTACGTTGTATGAATATGAAGCAGGCACCAATGGTCTGTACTATTATCAAGTGATTATGCCCCTAGAGGGTCATGAAGCGCTCATCAATCACTCAGATTTACCAACGTATCTGAGCTTGATCAGCGAAGTGGGCACGTGCAAACACGATGCCTTGGCATTTCAAGCGCGGCAAGCACGCCATTCAAGCGGTGTGACGGTCAGAATCAGCCAGCGCACGTCACCTGACAATCCCGAAAAAATGGATAGCTTCTTGGTGGTCGCTACCCGCTCATTGTCACGTAAATTTGAAGCGATTGAGCTGCTTAAAGAAGTACTCAACGACACTATTTTTACCGAATATGCGCGGATGGAAGAGCTACTGACCCAAAAACAAATGGGCTGGCAATCGCGCCTTGCCAATGCAGGTCATGCGTATGCCATGCAAACAGCGAGCCGTAACACCAGTAAAATCGCCCGTCTTGAATATGTACGCGGTGGTTTGCCTGCATTAAATAGCTTAACTGAATTTTTGCAGCAAGCGGAGCAAGATAGCAGTGCGTGGCAAAAGCTGGGAGAGCGCTTAGCCAATTTACATCGCTACATCAAAGCCCTGCCAAAACAAGCACTTATCATCGCCGAAGCAGAGGTATTACCGACGCTGCAGCAAGCAATTAGCGAGAGCTGGCAAACGCCTGTTGAAGAGCCTACCGCTACTTTAATCGAATCGCCCATTACCACTGACGGTAGCGATATCGCGTGGCTTGCGCAAACCAATGTATTTCATCATGCGCTTGTCTTTGACGCCGTGCCGACCAACCATCCCGATGCCCCTGCCTTGATGGTGCTCTCAAGCGTGCTACGCAACAACTATCTGCATCGTACCATTCGTGAGCAAGGCGGGGCGTATGGCGGCGGGGCGAGCTATGATAGCAATGCTTGCTCTTTCAAGTTTTATAGCTACCGTGACCCACGTGACCAAGCCACGTTTGATGATTTTTTGGCTAGTATTGATTGGTTACTGGCGCAAACCACAGGCGAAAAAACCGATGCTTGGATTGAAGAAGCGATTTTAGGATTGATGGCAGGCATGGATAAGCCCGCAAGTCCTGCGGGTGAAGCGGTCAAGGCACTGTTTGCTGAGTTGCATGGTCGCGGCAAAGACTGGCAACAAGCGATGCGTGCCAAAATCTTGGCGGTCAGCCTTGATGATTTACAGCGGGTAACAACCACCTACCTCAAAGACAAGCCATTTACTCGTGCCAGCCTTGCGCCGTTTGATAAAGCTGAACTCATGCAAAAGATGGGTTTTCAGATTGAAAAAGTGCTATAACAAACGTAACAATAAAATTAATCGTCTTAATAAAAAAGGCGCTGTTATTAGCGCCTTTTTTCATCTTTTATACTCGAAGTTTTACACAACCAGCAACTCAATTTTACCCAGTCCGTCAATTTGCGCGAGGATGGTATCGCCTTTGACCACCGCACCGACGCCCGCTGGCGTCCCTGTAAAAATCAAATCCCCTGCTTTGAGCTCAAAAAACTCAGATAAATTGGCAATGGTCTCTGCCACATTCCAGATTAACTGATTGATATTGCCTTGTTGTTTGGGCTCGCCATTCACCGCCAGTGAAATATTTGCTTGTTGTATCTCAGCAACGCTAGCAACGGGATAAATTTCGCCAATGGGTGCCGAATAGTCAAACGCTTTGCCAATCTCCCACGGACGACCGTTTTGCTTCATGACGTTTTGCAAGTCGCGGCGCGTCATGTCGAGCCCCACGGCATAGCCAAAAATCAAGTTATGTGCCTCTGCCACACTCACATTAGCGCCCGCTTTGCCAATCGCAACTACCAATTCTACTTCATAATGTAGCGCTTGCGTTTTAGTCGGATAAGGCAATTGGGCAACGCTATCGGGTCGAACTGCAATAATCGACTCACTGTCACCGGCTTTACAGAAGAAAAATGGCGGCTCACGGTCTGGGTCACTACCCATTTCTCGGGCGTGGTCGGCATAGTTGCGCCCCACGCAATACACGCGGCGGACAGGAAAGGTTTGCTCAGATTGATGGATGGGCAGTGCCACCACTTGGCTGGGTGGAAAAATCGTATTCATGGTGATTCTACTTGGGTGGTTGGGTTATCAGATGATAGCTGGGTGATGGCGATATCAGTGACACGTTGGTCAGCGGCTAAATTGCTAGCAGGTTGCCACGCTTGCAAAAATTTATCATGGCGCAGGCTATTGTCTTGATTAGTGAACGATTGCAGATAGTCTCGGGTGGTGGACTCCCATTGCTCGCTTTGCTGCGCTGAAAATTGTCCCGTGAGTCGTTGGTAGCGCAAAAAAATCAGCCAAGTATTAAGCACATCACTTTCACAATAAGTAGTGAGCTTATCCCATGCCTCTGCTTGCACCATAGGCACCACATCATAGCCGTCCAACGCTTGCTTGCCTGCAAAGCCGCATAAGGATGCCACGACATCAAGTTTTTGCGACGTGCTATTCATGGCAAGCTTCACCATCAAATCGGTATGACGGTCATGATAGCGGTTGATATAGTTGTTGTATCTCATCTCACCGGTTTGGCTAAACAGCTTGGGCGCGGTTAGACCATGCTGTAACGCCCGATACACCATGACGGGTATATCAAAGCCCTTGCCATTCCAGCTCACCAACAACGGATTTTTTTCAATGGCATTAAAAAAGGTTTGAATCATTTGCGCTTCGCTATGGTCAGCCAGCGACAGCGATTTGAGGGTCATTTTGCCGCCCGCGACCCACAACACCGAAAGACAAGCGATTTGGTGCAAGGGCAGGGGCATAAAAGGATGCCCAACATCTTGCTCACGCAGTGCCATAAGCTTGGTCATGGCATCGTTATCCGATAACCCAGCCAACTCAGGGTATAGCCGCTTGCCTGTGGCAACATCGGGTATGGTTTCGATATCAAATACTAAAATCGGCGCTGGCGTAGCCATAATACTTCCTTGTTAGTTTCTGCTTTAGGTTATTGGGTATTAAGCGTCATCTTTAACACCAAACAACCCTGTTGATAGATAACGATCGCCACGGTCACAGACGATAAATGCAATCACCGCATCCGGGTGTTCTTTAGCGATTTGGTACGCTGCCCACGCCGCACCACCGGATGATACCCCCGCAAAAATCCCTTCTTCGCGGGCAAGCTTACGCATAAACACTTCCGCATCGTGCTGATCGATGTCCATCACCCTATCCACCAAACTTGGCTCAAAAATCTTTGGCAAATAAGCGGCTGGCCATCTACGAATTCCTGCGATATTAGCACCTTCAGCGGGCTGTAAACCGATAATTTGCACGTTTGGGTTTTGTTCTTTTAGGTATTTGGACACGCCCATGATGGTGCCTGTGGTCCCCATTGAGCTAATAAAGTGGGTAATCGTGCCATTGGTTTGCTGCCAAATCTCAGGACCTGTGGTCAGATAATGCGCTTGTTTGTTGTCAGGGTTGTTAAACTGATCGAGTACGATGCCTTTACCTTCTGCCTGCATTTGCTGGGCAAGGTCACGTGCCGACTCCATGTTATCGACTTCAATCAATGTCGCCCCATACGCTGCCATAGCGTCTTTACGCTCTTGGGTAGAGTTGCTAGGCATAATCAGCGTCATGGCATAGCCGCGCATTGCCGCGACCATGGCAAGGGCGATGCCTGTATTGCCACTGGTGGCCTCAATGATGGTGTCGCCTGGCTTGATAGTGCCACGCCTTTCCGCTTGATAAAACATGTTATAGGCAGGGCGGTCTTTCACTGAGCCCGCTGGATTGTTGCCTTCAAGTTTGGCAAGCAGTGTGGCTGTACCTTGGTCGGTTTGCGGTGCAAATCGCGCCAGCTTGACCAGTGGTGTATGTCCAATGCAGTCATTGAGCGTGCTGGTTTCAGTGATGAAATTATTGTGGGTCATAAGACAACCTTAGTTTTTGGCCATGAACTTTTGATAATACGAGTTTTGAGTAGACGAAATTTAGTATAGCTTATAGATTAGCTAGCGTTGATTAGTTTTTTTAACAGTAAATTTTTTGGATTGCGCGCGTAGTTTAGCAAAATTCGTATCACCCGTCAGTGGCGAATCATGATTATTGTGCCAGTCATTTTCCACCGCCACCCCATCTGATTTTATCTCGATTTTTTGCTGGGGTATAGACTTGTCAAAAATTTACTTGCGACAAAAACCCTAGCTACACAAGCAAAATTGGCTAAAATCCTATAAAATGAAACACTATCCCCCAAAACCCTGATAAAAAATCTGATGCCTAAATTAGGCTGATGCAAGGCTAGCAATGTGAGCAAACGATTTCACTTGGATTTTTCCACCGCTTATGGACAGTTGATACTGTTGGTGTTTTTGCCGATTAGCGCACTCGCGTTGACGGGTGGTTTTTTGGTGTTATCGGATACCAGCCGTGCTGCGCGTACCATTCAGCAATCAACCGCCGATAATTTGCTAGTGACTTTACAGCCAGTCGCCGCTTCTATGCAGACGAATCTGATTAAAATCAACCAAGCGCTATCTACAACTAGCACTCAGCCTAATAGCGATAATAGCTCAAGTAAAGATGGCTTAAATAAAGATGGCTCAAGTAAAGATAGCATAAACAAAAACAGCGCAAATAAAGCTGAGCTATCGCCCAAAGAGTTGGCGGCGCTACAAGCCAGTGTGAAATTTGCCCTACAAAATGCCATCAACGACAAACACTTGCAAGGCGTGGCGATTGTCAACGAACAAAGCAACGTGTTGGTCAGTTTTGGTGATTTGTCACAACAGCCCAATCCGCGCTTGTTGCCTTTTTTGGGACGCCACCTTGAGGCGCAAAGCAATACGCAGCAAACTTATTTGCTCACGCAGCTCAACACCCAATCCAACAGCCTGTTTAATAGCAAGGGTAGTAGTTTATTTGGTCGAAAATTGGTACTAAGCGCGCCCGCCAATGCGACTGCCCCACTACCGACCTTATGGATTATTGTCAATATTGATAATGAGCCGCTACAAGTGGCTCGCTATCAAGTGATGTTAGCGTTAGCGATTACCGGACTCTTTACTATTTTGCTGCTGCTATTGACCACCCACATATATGCCAGACGCTGGATTGCGCCGATTTATGAGATGCGGTTACATTTGCAGCGCACCAACGCCAACAACCTGTATAAACCGATGACCATCAACGCCAGTGGTGAAATCAACCAACTACAACAGGATTTGGTCAAGACCTTAAGACGTCTGCATAAAAGTTTCCAAGAACTCAAAAATCATGCCGAACAGACTGAAGATGATTTACGATTGGCTTTTGATGAGATGGAAATGCAAAACATCTCAATTCGCAATGCGCGTGATGCCGCGGTTTCAGCCAGTCAAACCAAATCGGCATTTTTAGCCAATATCAGTCATGAATTACGCACCCCACTTAACAGTATTGATGGCTTTATCAACCTATTATCCCGTCATGGGGGCTTAAATGCCGAGCAAGACTTGTACGTGCAAACGATTCGTAAGTCTTCAGCGCACCTATTAGCACTGGTCAATGACGTGCTTGATTTTTCTAAGATTGAAGCCGGTAAACTGGTACTGGATAGTCATGAATTTGACCTGTATGCCAGTATCTACGACGTGGTGGATATGCTATCGCCACTGGCGGCAGAGAAAGATTTACGGCTGGCGGTGTTCTTCTATGACGATGTGCCACATTATCTGGTGGGGGACGCGTTACGCACCAAGCAAGTGTTAACCAATCTTGTTAACAACGCCATCAAATTTACCGATGATGGCGAGGTCATTGTGCGGGTCAGTCTGGATGATGACATCGATGATTTAATTCATATCAGTGTGCAAGACACAGGGCGCGGGATTTCGCCTGAGCATCAAAAAGTGCTGTTCCAAAGTTTTTCGCAAGGCGATCCTTCGATTACTCGCCAGTACGGCGGTACGGGGCTGGGGTTGGTGATTTCAAAACAGCTTACCTATCTGATGGGCGGCAATATTGGTTTTTATGACAACGCCACTGAGCAAGCGGGTGATGCGAGCCAATCGCACAAAATCAAAGGCACGACGTTTTGGTTTACCTTGCCGATGACCATCAGTAACCAAGAGCAGCAGCGGCTGCTTATCCATGACCCCATTTGGCAGTTACCCGCCATCGTCCCGCCAAAAACCGATGCCGGTTATATGGCGGCTGATGCTATCGCTGCGGTAAATATTTTGGTTTGGATTGACCATCCTGCAAGCTTACAAGTGTTAAAAGGCTCGCTGCGCGAATTGCCGATTGCCATTACTACCGCAAGTACGCTAGCAAGCCTACTTGAATCGCTCAAAGAAACAGGCAATCATTGGGATTGGGTCATCGTGGACAATGGCACCACTGAGGATACCACGTCGCTGCTCAAACAAGTACGCTTACATTATGCCGGTAAATTGCTACTATTTGGCTATCAAGTCAATCTTGAGCCAGAATTGTTGTCGCGTTATCAAGCACAAGCCTTGTATCAGCCGCTCGATCGTCGCCAGCTTTACCAGCTGCTTGATAGCAATTCTGCCAGCAGCCAAGAGCCCACACTGCCGCAGTGGCATGGCTTTACTGTGCTTGCCGTGGATGACCATCTTCCCAATTTGTTGGTACTAGAAGCGTTATTGGCTGAGCTGAGCATTAATGTGGTGACGGTTAATAGTGGGTTTGACGCCATTGAATACATCACCACCCACCAGTCACAAAGCGATACCGCCGTGGATTTGATTTTTATGGACATTCAAATGCCAAGAATGTCAGGCAGTGAAGCCGCCATCCAAATCCGTAAGGTTGAAACGCAAGCAGGACATCAACATATTCCGATTATTGCACTGACCGCGCATAGTCTATCGGATGAACGCGATACATTATTGGCATCTGGGATTGATGACTATGTGGGCAAACCAATTAGTCAAGCCCAGTTATTGCAAATCCTGCAACGTTGGTTGGGTAAACACAGCACGTCCGTATCCGCTGATGTGGTTTCTGACAAATCGGCTATCAACTCACCCATCTCGGCGCGCTCGATAGCGCCTATAGCGTCTGGGGCAAATAACCTGCGTACTGCACCTGCAACCCCCAAAGAGAGTGCCGTATTTGCTCATACGCCATTAGCCGCCTCAGCGACTACCACCGATGACAACGCTAATCTGCCAAGCCTACCATCGGTCAGCAGTCAGCATAGCGCTGAGTCACTAGCAAGTCTTGCGGTCATTGATTGGGATGATGCGGTGATGCGGGTAGCAGGCAAGCCTGATTTGGCAGCCAATTTAATTACCCTGCTGATTGAATCAATTGAGCAGGAAAAAAGTGACTTGCAGCAGGCTTGGCAGCGCCACGACAGGCAAGCCTTGTCCCACGTCGCACATCGCATTTTAGGGGCGAGTCGTTATACCGGCGTACCACAGCTACGCCAAGCCAGTCAAAATCTTGAAGACAAGTGCTTGCTAAATATCAACAATAGCTCGCCTGCGCAATTTGCCATTTTGGCGCCTTATTATGAGCAAATGCTACAAGCGCTCGATAACTTGGCAAAGGCTGATTTGAGTCAATTCCCTGCACTCAAATATGCCCAGCTCAAAGAAAACGACATGACCTGGAAGATGATTTGACACCCATCACCACAATGCCGCCTAGGTTTGGCATACTTGCTATTCCACGTTACTTTTCTTAAACGTATCGTCCGATATCGCCTCTTGTGCCAAACCAACAAAATCAGTAAAGTGAGATTAATGATTGCAAATCTTCGCGTTCTTGCAACATTTTTTTAAGTTTATTGGGTTGGTCAAATTTTAAGGATGCGTATGTCGGTTTTGTCGGTATCAAAAATATTGCCGGGTGTAGGGTTTTTGCCATTTTCTCAGCGTACTACTGCTTCATCTTTAGCGCAGCGTATCAAAGCTGCAAACGATAACCTTGCACCCGATGTGCGGTTGGAACTTAGCGGTGATGATAGCGTCATTGTTTGGCTGACACGGATTGACAAGCGCAATGCGTTAAGTTTTGCGTTGATGGATAAGCTCATTGATTTAGCCCACCTGCTTACCACATGGACGGACGTGCGGGCGGTGATTTTGGCAGGTGAAGGTAAAAGCTTTTCTACCGGCATTGATTTGGCAGATTTAAACAACGCAAAAAATCTAAAACAGGTCGCTTGGGAGCTTATCAAACCGTTTCAAAGTAAATTTCAAAAAGTGTGCCTTGTGTGGCGAGAACTGCCGATGCCTGTCATCAGTGTATTGCATGGACATTGCCTTGGCGCAGGACTACAGTTGGCACTGGCGACCGATATTCGTATCGCCACAGCGGATTGCCAATTTGCCATTATGGAAGCCAAATGGGGACTGGTACCGGATATGGGACTGACCCAGTCTGCGATGGGGGTGCTACGCGCCGATATCGTCAAGGAATTAGCGATGTCGGCACGGGTTTTTGACGGTCAGCAAGCCTTTGAATACGGTGTGGTCAGCCATCTAAGCGATACACCGATGGCAGTTGCGAAGAATTTGGTCACAGAATTAAGTAATCGCTCCCCCGATGCTGTCTTGGCGAGCAAACGCATCATCAATGCCATGTATCACACGCCTGCAACAACCTTGTATCAAGAAAAACTGTGGCAAATCAAATTACTGCTGGGACAAAACCGCAAGCTTGCCGTCAAAAAAGCCAAGGATGAAACCGTCAAATTTATTGGGCGTCAATTTAACTAATTTAACCCATGGCTTAATTGACCTTGGTGGGTGCCATCATGCTAAGACCCCTGTTCAAACGTCGTCTTATTTTTTTAGCCAGCCTGTTTTTGGTGTGTATGGCGATTTTGTTTTTTATCGCATGGTGGGGTCGTCTGCCTGTCAACACGGGCAAATCCAGCACCTATCAAACTGCCGTCATTACCAAAGACCATCAAAAAACGGTGGCAACGGATATGCCACCTGATGAGCCCTCCAGCCGTTTTCGCCAATTTGGCTCGCAAAGCATGGCCGATGGCATCGCAGAGTTGGTTAAAAGCAATCCACAAAAAACGGGCGTTTATCCCTTGCCTGATGGCATGGATGCGTTTGCCGCACGTATGCTGCTCATTAGCACCGCAGAGAAAACGCTAGATGTGCAGTATTATATTTGGAATAACGATATCACTGGCAATCTAATGTTCCAAGCCATCAAAGAAGCGGCAGAGCGCGGTGTGCGCGTGCGATTATTAATAGATGACAACAATACCCGTGGTCTCGACCCAACGCTGTGGCTACTCAATGAACACCCCAATATTGAAGTAAGATTGATGAACCCCAACCGTTTTCGCTCGTGGCGCTGGCTAGGGTTTGTGGGCAATTTTGAGCGGCTCAATCACCGTATGCACAACAAATCCATCACCGCTGATAGCCAAATCACCATCACAGGCGGGCGCAATATCGGAGATGAGTATTTTTCTTTAAACCAAGAGATGGTATTTTCTGACCTAGATGTGCTGATGGTTGGGCATATTGTGCCGCAGATGTCACAAGCGTTTGACCAATATTGGAACCATAAACTGGCTTTTCCTATCACCGATTTGGTCAAAAAACCTGAGCCATCTGCCCTAAACCAAGTGTTTACCCCAAAAACCCAAAAAGCTGATAAACCTGCGTCGCAACAACTCGACCCTGTGCTAAAGCTGAAAAACGACTATCTAAAGCGCTTGGTGGCAATCGACTTTGTCAACCAAATCAAACAACAAAAATTGCCGCTCTACTGGGCAAGCGTCCAGCTATTGACGGACAATCCCGACAAACTGGGCAGCAAAGCCAATACCCAAGGGTTAGACATCAACCAAAGCTTAGGCAAAATCAGCCGTGAACTCAATTTAATCTCTGCGTATTTTGTACCCACGGAGCAAGGCAAAGACTACTTTATCAACCTTGCAAAAAAAGGCGTAGCGGTGAATATTTTGACCAATGCCATGAGCGCCACCGATGTCAAGCTTGTGCATTCTGGCTATGCCAAACACCGCAAAGACTTACTAAAAGCTGGGGTCAAGCTATATGAGCTCAAGCCCAATGCCATTAAAGACAATCTGCGTGATTCATATTTGACGGGAAGCTCTGCAACCAGCTTGCATGCCAAAACGTTTGAAAGCGATGGTGAAAAGGTGTATATCGGCTCATTCAACTTTGATCCACGTTCAGCATTGACCAATACCGAACTTGGCGTTGCCATCGCCCACCCTGTACTTGCCAACAAAATCCGCAATGAATTTTTGCAAGCCTTGCCAACAACTAGCTACACCTTGTCGCTCAAAGATGACAACATTCAGTGGTCAACGCTCGAGAACGGTCAAACCGTCACGTATGATGAAGAGCCACAAACCAAGCCTTGGCAGCGTACATTAGTATGGATGCTATCGCACCTGCCGCTTGAAAAATTTTTATAAGCTGTCATTGTTATGAACTGTAGCATTAGCCAATACGCTTAGCGCAATTGGCTATCTTTACTACCACGGCGATTAAATAGCTCAACTTTTTGCTGATGCTGTTCTAGCGATTGTTGACAACGCACGCACAAGTGCACCCCAGGCATCGCAAGACGCCGTGCTTCGGGGATTGGGGCATCGCACTCCTCACAATGAGTTAAGCTCTCACCCTGTGGCAATGCGCGTTTTGCCCGTTCAATCGCATCATTAATAGTCGCTTCAATCTGCTCGTTTTCTGCGCCATCCGCAGCCCAACCACTTGCCATATTTTTCCTTAAATTTTAATAGGTTAATCATAATATGGTAGTGGTTTTATCAAATTTCAATAGCGTATTAAACCCGTCATCGCGCCATTTTATTGTGGCTGTAAATCAATCACCTGACCTTTGATACCTGCTGCTTCATCAGTCATCAAGGCGACATACGCACTCATCAAGTCTTCGGGCGCAAGCAAGGTGTTGGGGTTTTCGCTTGGATAAGCAGCAGCCCGCATCTGGGTACGAGTGGCACCGGGATTGATGCAGTTAAAGCGCAGGGTGGTGGTTTTTTGGGTTTCTTGGGTGAAAATATCGCTCATCCCTTCTACCGCCAATTTTGACAGCGCATACGCTCCCCAAAACGCGCGTGGACGGCTGCCGACACTGCTAGAGGTAAACACCACTGAGCCACTTTGTGCAGATTTGAGGAGCGGTAACAAAGCTTGGGTAAGGGTAAAGGTGGCATTAAAATTGACTTTCATCACTTGCTCAAAAATAATCGGGTCATACATCTCAAGTGGGGTTAATACACCGAGCAACCCTGCATTGTGTAAAACACCGTCCAAATGCCCGACTTCACGCTCAATCAAAATCGCCAATTGCTGCATTTCGGTGTAGCTGGCGCTCTCAAGGTTCATTGGCAACAACGCAGGCTGTGCACCGCCTTCAGCTTCAATTAGGTCATATACAGCTTCAAGCTTGCTCGCGGTTTTGCCAAGTAGTAACACGGTCGCGCCATATTTTGCATAGCTTAGCGCGGCTGCTTTACCGATGCCATCACCTGCCCCTGTGACCAAAATATTTTTACCTTTCAGACAATCGGCAGGTGGGATAAAGTTACGGATATCATCATGCGTTGCTAAAGTCATAGTTTCCTCAATATTTTTCTCAAAAGCTTGCTAAAAAATTCCCTAAAAATCGGTCAAATTGTTAACACCTTGTCTATGCATCAACCGCCTAGTTGCTTGTTCAAGTGTCCACTCAAGCATCCGTCCAATCGCCAAGCAAAGCGGTCAATTCAGCGACGCTATGGATTATATTATCTGCGCCCCAACTGCCCAAATCCGCTTGGTCTTCAGGGGGAATATAGCCATAAGCTGCCAAAATCGTACGCATATTCGCCGCATTGCCCGCTTGAATGTCACGAATATGGTCACCGACATACACACAATCTTCAGGCTGTAACTGACGCCCGAGTTGTTCATTCAAACGCGCTACTGCCAAATACATGGGCTCTGGGTCAGGTTTGGTGTGTTTGACATCATCAGGGCATACCAGTACCGCACAGCGCTCAGTTAGCTGCAGCTTGTCTAACAAATTTTCCGCCAAATAACGCGGTTTATTGGTGACAATGCCCCATACAATGCCACGTGATTCCAAGTGTGTTAACAGCGAATCAAGTCCATCAAACAAGCGGCTATCGACACAGATATCGGCCTCATAGGTGTCCAAAAACTCTTGCCGATAAGCCAGCAAAGTTGAGTCATCCTCAGTCACATTGGCAAGCTCGCCAAACATCAGCTTGACCATCGCTCTGGCGCCCGCAGAAACTTGCTCGCGAATGGCGGTATCACTGGGCGCTGGGTGTTGGTGTTTGGCGCACATCACCTTAATAATCCGAATAAAATCAGGCGCTGTATCAATCAAGGTACCATCAAGGTCAAACAATACAGCTTGGCATTTTTCAGTCATTTTTTGCTCAAATCAACGATTAATATTTAAGTAAAGTCAACTACTGAGGTTTGTAGACTGCCATCATGTAGTTAACGTCAACATTTTGTGCCAGCCAATAGTGCTTGATCAGGGGATTGTAATGTAAGCCAATTAAATCTTGACGCTTGCAGCCTGCACGCTGAGCAAATCGATCTAGCTCGGCTGGGGTGATGAATTTTTCATAATCATGTGTGCCGCGTGGCAGCAAGCGTAATAGGTATTCAGCGCCAATCACCGCAAACAGGTAGGATTTTGGGTTGCGATTGATGGTCGATAGTACCAATACGCCATTGGGTTTGAGCAGGGTAAAACAAGCATTGATAATAGACTGCGGGTCTGGCACGTGCTCGAGCATTTCCATACAAGTCACCACATCAAACTCACCAGCGTGCGCTTTGGCAAAATCTTCTACAGCAACACAAGCAAAATTAATCGCTTGGCTAGTTTGCTCGGCGTGGATTTGTGCTGCCTTGATGTTCGCCTCTCCCAAATCAATACCCTTCACCGTGGCACCGCGCACTGCCATGCTATGTGACAAAATACCACCACCACAGCCGACATCTAACACTTTTTTGCCCGTTAATCCTGATTGCTGGCGGGCGATGGTTTGCTGTTCAATCCAGTTTAAGCGTAGCGGATTGATTTGGTGCAAGGTGGCAAACGCGCCTGATTTGTCCCACCATTCATTGGCAAGATCGGTAAATTTTTGTACTTCTTGTAAGTCGACGTTTTGCTGTAGGTTCGGTTGTGTCATGATGATAGTTCCGTTTGATTTTTACTTCGCTATTTTTTTAATTCGATACTTTTTACTTTAATAGCGTTACTTCAATAGCGTGTTATCGCGTTTTTTGAAATGCGGTTGCTGGCTAACCACAATTGCTATCAAAAATAGCCTTATTCTAACAGCTTTTAGCCCATGCGCTGTAGAATTTATGTGGCAGGCTGATAGCGTAAAATTGTAGCGTAAAATAGCTGATTACTACCCAGCCGCATAACCGCCCAACTTTAAGTATGACTGATAAAATAAACTTAAAAAAAATATACTTTGTAATTTAGAAAATTTAACTAACATATTGCTTATGTTTTTCACCACTGTAGTTTTTTTTAGTTTACAAAGGATTACACTTAGGCACGTCCTCAATTTATGATAGTATAACGCGCAGGTATTTTCGTATTTTGAGCCCTACTAGCAAGCGATTTTCTATAAGATACTATAAGATATGAGCCGTGCTAGACCCTATGATTTGACTGTTAATGAGGCAACCATGAAAAAATTAGCAATGACCGCAATCGCCGCCGCTATCGGCTTAACCAGTTTATCAACCCAAGCTGCAGATTTTGTCGCGGGTCAAGACTATAAGGTGCTTGCAAACCCAGAAAAAATTGAAGGCAATAAAATCATTGTTCGTGAATTTTTTTGGTATGGTTGCCCACACTGCTACAAATTAGAACCTTACATGGCACAGTGGTCAAAAAAATTGCCAGCTGATGTGGTGTTTATGCAGACGCCAGCTGCAATGAACCCTGTGTGGGAACAAAACGCGCGCGGTTTTTATGCCGCACAGTTGTTAGGTTATCAAGGCAAAACCCACCAAGCGATGTTTGACGCCATTCAAAAAGACCGTCAAAAATTATTTGACCAAGCCTCTATCGGGCAATGGTACGCATCAAAAGGTGTGGATATCAATAAATTTAACAGTATGTACAATTCTTTTGCGGTGAATACCCGTATCGCGCGTTCAAAAGATGCGGCGCAGCGCTTTCAACTATCAGGGGTACCTGCGGTTGTCGTTGATGGCAAATACGTTGTTGAGGGTGAGGATGGTAAAGTGCCACAAGTGGTTAACTATCTCATCAATAAAGCCCGTGCTGAGCGTGGTGGTAAATAATCCGACAGCCATTTGCTGAGGATTAATGGTTTTAAACCAGATGGTTTTAGCTTAAATAGTAAAAAAGCCGTTTCATTGAATTAGCATTGAAGCGGCTTTTTTTATAGGAGCGGCTTTTTTTATGGTAGTTAATAAAACCTAGTGGTCGGCTGGCGTGCCGCCTTGTGCCACAATCCAGTTTTTTAGCTGTTTGGTTTTTTCATCCAATAGCGTTTTATCACCGCTTGCTTCAACATTGAGACGAATCAGTGGCTCAGTGTTAGAAGCGCGGACGTTAAAGCGCCAGCGTGGAAAATTGACCGATAAGCCATCGAGTTTATCAAGGGTCGCCGTTTGGCTATCAAATTGTTGGTAGCTTTCTTCAAGTTTTGCCAACACCGCAGGCGCAGTGATACCGTCTAATTTAAAGTTAATCTCACCTGAGATGGGAAAAGCGGCAATCATCTCATCAACCAGTTGCGACAGTTTTTTTGGCGCTTCTATTTTGCCTGATTTTGACAGCAATTCAATCACCAATAACCAAGGAATCATGCCACTATCACAGTAGTTAAAATCGCGAAAATAATGATGCGCAGACATCTCACCGCCATACACTGCGTTGTTTTCACGCATGACTTGTTTGATAAAAGAATGCCCTGACTTACTGATGGTCGCTTTGCCACCGGCCGCCGCGATGACGCTTTCGGTATTTAAGATATTGCGCGGGTCATAGACAATCGCCTCGGTAGGATTTTTATCCAAGAAAGCTTTGGCAAGCACCCCCACTACATAAGTGCCTTCCAAGAATCGAGCGTTTTCATCAAAGAAAAAACAGCGGTCAAAATCACCATCAAACGCAATCGCCAAGTCCGCTTTCTCCGCCAATAGCGTGTCTGCCGTCACTTTACGGTTGGCAATAATCATGGGGTTGGGAATACCATTGGGAAAACTGCCGTCAGGCGCATGATTGATTTTGATAAAATTAATAGGCGCGTTGGCAGCTTGTAGACGCTGCTCAAGCAAATCAATCGTTGGCGCGGCACTACCATTACCACAGTTAACGACCACTGTCAAAGGTCGTAACGCGGTGACGTCAATATAGCTGATGAGATGGTCGATATAGGCGGTTTTGTCTTCTTTTAACTGATACTCGCCTTTACTGGCTGCCGCTTTGAACGCGCCTTTTTCTGCGATTTGTTGAATGTCTGCCAAGCCGGTATCCGCGCTAATGGGTTTTGACTGTTCACGCACCAATTTTAGCCCGTTATAATTGATGGGGTTGTGACTGGCGGTTACTTCAATACCACCAATCGCGCCATAGTGGCTGGTGGCAAAATACACCTCTTCAGTGCCTGTCATGCCCAAATCAATCACATCGATGCCTGCATCTAATATACCTTGAATGGTGGCTTTTTTAAGGGCTTCACTACTGGGCCGAATGTCACAGCCAACCACAATCGCTGATTTTTGCTGATTTGATAGCGGTTCACTTAAAAATTGGGCGAAAGCACGTCCGATACGGTAGGCGATGTTCTCGTCAAGGTTGTTACCGAGTTCGCCGCGGATGTCATAGGCTTTAAAAGACGAAATTGTGATGGGAGAAAAATCATTCATATACGTGGCTCATGGGATTAAGAATTAAGAATGTCATTCAATTAACTGTTAATTATTCACAATCAGTTATTCACTGGCAATGATCAGCTATCACCAAACACATCGCGGCTATACACTTTTGTCTTGACGTGCGCTAATTCGGGATGTAATCGGTTCGCGACAATCACATCGCTCGTTTCCAAAAAACTCGCTAAATCATTGACTACGGGACAATCCATAAACTGCGGTGACGACAGACTGGGCTCATAGATTTTTACATCAATGGCATGTTGTTTGAGCAGTTCAATAATGTCCAAAATTGCAGAATCTCTAAAGTTATCGGCATCTTTTTTCATGCTCAAGCGGTACACACCCACGGTATTAGGCTGCTTGGCGATAATTTGACGGGCAACAAAGCGTTTGCGGGTATTGTTGGCATCCACCACCGCATGAATCACATTGGCAGGAATCCCTTCATAATTGGCTTTGAGCTGTTGAGTATCTTTGGGTAGACAATAGCCACCATACCCAAATGATGGGTTGTTGTAATGCATGCCAATCCGCGGGTCTAAGCTCACACCGGTGATAATCGACTCACTATCAAGCCCCATGCTTTCGGCAAAGCTATCTAACTCGTTAAAAAATGCAATACGTGTGGCAAGGTAGCTATTGGCAAATAGTTTGACCGCCTCCGCCTCGGTGGGCGGCATAATTTGGCTTGGTGTTTGGCTTAGCGTGTCAGTTTGTTCGCTGGCAGTTTGGTATTGGACGATTAGTTGGTGGCAAACATCTTGCAGCGCTGGCACATGGTTTATATCACAGCCAACGATAATACGTGACGGATGCAGGTTGTCATATAACGCTTTGCCCTCCCGCAAAAACTCCGGCATAAACAAAATACGCGTATCAAATTTTGCCTGCATGTCAACGGTAAATCCAATCGGCACAGTCGATTTGATCACAATCGGCACTTGTACGTTGTGAGCGCGTACGGTTTGGATACTGGCTTCCACCGATGAGGTATCGAATTTGCCAGTGGCGACATCGTAGTTGGTCGGTGTGGCAATAATCACCAAATCTGCGGTTGAAAAATCCGCCTCACTTACCAACTGCGCCGCTAAATTCAAGGACTGGGTTGCCAAGAACTGCGCAATCAACGCATCGTCAATCGGCGACGCTTGCTGTTGTAATTGGGCAATCTTTTGGGCGTCGATATCGACCAAGGTGACTTGGTTAGCAAGTTTTGGCTGGGCTAAAAGTACCGCATTGGACAGACCGACATAGCCTGCCCCAATGACAAAAATAGTTGTAATCATGGGTGATGGAACCTTACGAATCGCAGCAAAAATTAGCGACACCGTCGCGTATTTTTAGCCTTGATATTTCTTATATTTTTAAATTAGGTAAGTTTTTGCCAATATCACTATAGTTTGACAAAATGGCATAGCGATGACAACGATTATTTTGCAGCCTCTGTGTTTTAGGTATTTGTATTTAAAGCCTCTGTATTTTAGGCATCTAGACTGTCAAGGCAAATACTTACCAATGGACTTAGATTGCCATGTCAAATGCGCTAAAATAGCTAGGTCAATTATATTGTGAATTTTTCATCATTTACTATCAATCACCCTTTAGAGATAACGATGCAACCAACTTCCAATTTTGCTGACCTCATTGCCTTAATGGCACGACTGCGCCAAGACTGCCCTTGGGATAAAAAACAAACCAACGACAGCCTCATTCCCTATGCCCTAGAAGAAACCTATGAGCTCGTCGAAGCCATACAATCAGGTGACATTGACGACATCAAGGGTGAGCTTGGCGATGTGCTGCTACAAGTGGTTTTTCACGCTTGTCTATATGAAGAACAGCAGCAGTTTGATATCAGCGAGGTGATTTTCACCTTGCAACAAAAACTCATTCGCCGTCACCCGCATGTGTTTGACAAAGAAAATCTAAAAACCGATGAAGATGTCAAAAAACGCTGGGATGAAATCAAAGCCTTGGAAAATGCCGAAAAAGCCAAACAGGGTAAACTGGTAAACCATCGCCGCACCCTTGATGCGGTCAAGGCAGGCTCAGCGTTAATGCAAGCGCAACAACTACAAAAAACTGCCAATAAAGTCGGTTTTGATTGGGATGTAGTGTCGGGTGCGGTGGACAAATTGGATGAAGAAGTGGCAGAGCTCAAAGAAATCTTACCAATCGATGGTCAAAAACCGACGCCTGAGCAAAAAGCGCTGCTAGAAAAAGAACTGGGGGATTGTTTTTTTGCCCTAGTCAATATTGCTCGCAAACTGGGCATTGATAGCGAAAAAGCGACTTTGACCACCGTGCATAAATTTCGCTATCGTTTTGGCTTTATTGAAGATGAGCTCGCTAAAATGGGTAAAACCCCTGAAACTGCTAGCTTAGCAGAAATGGATAACTTGTGGGATTTGGCAAAGTTAAAGGAAAAACATGACAAACCTTAATGACTTAAAGCCACTATTATTAAATCTGAACACTAATGGAAAAAGGTATAGCCTATTACTATTCTTCATTGGTGCGACTTATTCGCTTTCACTGCTACTACCCGCTATCGATTTTTCTACTATGAGCGGGGGCATTTTGCCTGGAATTGCGGTTGTTCTTTTTGGGACAATCTACTCACCTTTCGCCCTTATAAAAGGTTACTATGGAATATTAGCCATATATGCCAATTTTATATTTCTGTTTCTATTTATCAAAATACTCACTCAAACAAATCACGCAAATTTTTTGATGGTATCATTAGCTTTATTTATGTTAGTGTTAAGCGGATTTAGTTTTTCTCAATCATACCAAGTCCATTATATGTCAAGTGGGAAAATAGTTGTTTGGGGGATTGGGGCGGTATTTTGGTTTTTCAGCTTGTTTGCATTGGCTGCTTTGATTTTTTATCAGTATTTTAAGGGAAAAACCCCAAACCCAATGTATTTTATTGCCATGTTAATGATATGGTTAAGCGTGGCATTTAGTTTGCGTTATTATCAGTATCACTATATTGCGGAAGAATATAATCAAAAAGGCGCATTTCAGTGGTCTATTGTGTTTATTTCTCAAGCCCCATTCTTGGCAAAAACCAAAAAAGCAATACAAGAAGATTTAGGTTTCAATAATGATTAGCCGATGGTTAAAAAACGTTTTGCTTACCAATGCTTTTGTAGTTTACTGTGGCATTGCTTATGCCCAACCAATTTGTACCCCAACCTTGACGCCCGAGCAGGCTTTTTTGGCAGTGACAAATTTGACGGGGACTAACGGTAATACCAAAAAATCCTCTGCAAATATCCTTGCCAATTCGCCCAAAGTGATTAATATCAATACCGCCAGTGAAGCACAGCTTACACAGCTTGATGGTATCGGCGCCAAAAAAGCCCAGCAAATTATTTTATACCGGCAAATGATAGCGCCGTTTGCCACAGCGGATGACCTAGCCAACGTCAAAGGTATCGGTAAAGCGACTGTCGATAAAAATCGCCACCGCATTACCACCCAATAGTGATAGCAAAGCATGGGCAATTATCACAAGCCTATTCTCATCTTTTATATATTCTGTACTAGCAAGCAAACCGTCTCATCCTGTAGCGCTCACGTCCTACAGATAATCAATCAGTAGACAATATTTTCGCTCACTGGATTTTTTGTAACCGTGAATTAATATCCCTAGTTAGGCAGAAATTTGGTACACTAACCGCTAATAAATTTCTGCCGTTTTCATGGATTTTGGTTACTATACATGGCAAAAAAAACTCGCAAATCACCTAGCACAGCAACCACTGCTGGCAATGCCGCAACCGATTATGTTTTAGATAGACAGTCGGCTCGCCGGGATGCCAAAAAACTGGGCTTAAACAAAGCTGATTTACCCAACTCCATCAAAGAAGTGATTAGCACACTGACGCAGGCGGGTTTTGAATCCTACATCGTCGGTGGTGGAGTGCGTGATGCCTTGTTAGGCTTAAAGCCCAAAGACTTTGATGCTGTGACCAATGCCACCCCCAATCAAATCAAAGAAGTATTTGGCAAACGCTGCCGCATCATCGGAAGGCGTTTTCAGCTGTGTCATGTGTATTCTGGTCGCGATATGATTGAAGTTGCCACCTTTCGCGCGCCGCCTAAGGATAACAATCATCTCACCGAAGACGGCATGATTATGCGTGACAATGTGTGGGGTGATATCTACCAAGATGTGGTGCGCCGCGATTTTAGTATCAATGCCCTGTATTATCAGCCATTTGACGACATCGTTTATGATTTTTGTGGTGGGCTAAAAGATGTTGAAAACCGCACCATTCGTCTGCTCGGTGACACCCAAAAACGGGTGGAAGAAGACCCTGTACGTCTGCTACGAGCGCTGCGTTTTAAAGCAAAATTGCAGTTTGATTTTGACAATGCCTTAAACCAACAATTCAATGCGCAAAACTGGGCATTATTGGCACAAGTATCCCCTCACCGCTTGTACGATGAAACGCAAAAAATGTTCACAGGCGGCTACTTGGTGCCGATGTTACCACTGCTATTTGATTATGGTGCGTTTTCCCAGTTGTTGTTTTACCCACCGACAACCGTGACACCGCTACTCAACCAAGTCACCATAAATACCGATAGGCGCATAGGCAGTGGTAAAAGCATTAACCCTGCGTTTTTTTATGCGACTATTTTGTGGGAAAATTATCTATATTTATTGGATAAGTTTAAAAAGAACACACCGTTTAGCGACGCGCAAAACCAAGCCGCCAATAAAGTCTTGGACAAGCAGCGCCAGCACACGGCCATGCCCAAGTTTGCCGAGCAGTTTATTAAAGATATTTGGCTCATGCAGCCACGACTTGCCCAGCCGCGCAAAAAAAATCTGCAAAAGCTGTTTGAAAATCCGCGTTTTCGGGCTGCCTATGACTTTTTGATGATGCGTGAGCAAGTAGAAGCCAAAAACCAAGCGCTTGCCAAACAGCATGGCGCAGCGATTACGCTTGATGATGAAAGCACCAACGGCATGGGACATTGGTGGGCGTGGTTTCAAACCCTAGGTGCCAAACAGCAGCAACAAGCGATTGATGAGTTTGACCTTGAATCAGTACGTTTGCGCTTTGCCAATATTGTCAATCAGACCAGTTTTGAGGATGACAGTGTTGCTTACCAAACTAGCGATGCGGTGCATGATAATGAAGAAGGCATGGGTAGCGATTTTAGTCATGGAAAGCGCCGCCGCGAACGACGTCATTTGCCGTTGGCAGCAAATAGCCAAATCGAGCGTGAACCGCTGCAAGATACGTCACTATCTACCAAAGCGCACAAACTAACACAGCAGCAGCAACTTGAAAAAGCCCAACTGCAGCAGTTATCGCTTGCCACTCACACCAACTCAGCACCCGCTAAGTCACTTATCGTAGCGCCAATCGCAGCGCAAAAAGACGATGACCACCCTTATCAGCCGACAGTTTCTGCTTCAGTATCAGCTTATACTGAGACAAGCGCACGCCCAAATAATTCACACCCAAATAATTCGAACCTAGGTCGCTCACGCAAACGCGACAAAGCCTATTTATCGGCAGCGAGTGTACCTGCCAAACGTGCGCGACGTACCCCTAGCTCAAACTGGTCGATTTTGGAGCAACGTCAGCAAGCAGATATTGCAACATCCGCTAGTGATTTGCGTGGCGAACCGGTCAGCCTTAGCAGTGAAAATAACAGCGTTACCGACACTCATACAGTGACTAAGACCGTCAATGATTCGCCACAAAATGAATCAGCGGTTGAAAATATCACGGCAAATGTCATGGTACAGCTAAAGCCAAAGCGTGCGCCACGGACGCGTAAAAAAGCAGTTACTGATAGCAAAGTCTCAGCAGAAGCGGTGACTGAGAACGAGGCACCGGCAGCGCCAAAACGCACTCGCAAACGCGCGGTCAAAATCGACGGTCCTCAGCCATGATTACTTGCTATATCGGTTTGGGGGGCAATATCGCAAACGCGCTTGGTACGCCAAGGCAGCATATTGCCAATGCCATTGCGGCGTTTTACGCATCGCCGCACTTTGCCAATGTTACAGCATCATCACTGTATCAATCCAAAGCCTTTGGGGTCACCGACCAGCCTGATTTTTTTAATGCAGTGGTAAAAGTTGATACCGATTTGGCACCCTTAGCCTTACTCGATTTTTGCCAAAGTTTGGAGAGCGCTGCCAAGCGCACGCGTTTGCGTCACTGGGGTGAGCGTAGTTTGGATGTCGATGTATTATTGTATGGCGATGACACAATCAACAATGCGCGTTTAGTAGTGCCACATGAGGGTTTATTTGCGCGTAATTTTGTGCTAATTCCGATGTTGGAGCTTGACCCAACCCTCATGGTAAATGGACAAAAATTGGCAGACTTACCGACCAGTCAACAGTGGCAGGGCTTGGAAAAATTAACCGTGCTTTAACTCATATCAATTAACATGGTTTTTTGTAACAATTAACAAATTATTGATGCTATGGATTTGAAATCGTAAAAAATTAAACCATTGATAAAGTAACGTTTTTTGTTTTTCCTATTTCTTGTTTTTGCCTGTTTCTTTTGCCCTTGCTTCTTTTAGCTTTACTTCTTTTACCCTTGATTCTTTTAACCTTGCTTTTTAAAGGAAACCGCATGAGCTACGTTAGCAACCTAGAATCTAACCCTGATTCAACAACTGAGTCAACATCTGCCGCAGCGACGACCAAGCCTAAATTACCTGTGACTTTGTCCACCTTAAACAAACTCAAAGCCAATGGCGAGACGTTCTCGTGTTTGACATGTTATGACGCCAGTTTTGCAGCAGCCATGCAAGTTGCAGGGATTGATACCATTTTGATTGGCGATAGCCTTGGCATGGTGGTGCAAGGACAAACCTCAACCTTGCCGGTGACGATCGCAGACATGGTGTATCATACCCAAAACGTGGCTCGTGCCAACAGTCATGCACTGATTTTATGTGATTTACCTTTTATGAGCGTTGCCACGCTTGAGCGCGCACTCGATGCCAGCCAAGCGGTGATGCAAGCAGGCGCGCATGTGGTCAAAATCGAAGGCGGTGCCGAGCTTGCCGAAATCGTATCAGTGCTTGCCAACAACGGCGTGCCGACCTGCGTGCATCTAGGTTTGACGCCGCAATCAGTGAATGTGTTTGGTGGCTACAAAGTACAAGGCAAAACCGATGCCCAAGCGGAAAAACTCATGGCTGACTGTCAAGCAGTGGTAGAAGCAGGCGCCGCCATTTTACTACTCGAATGTGTCCCTGCTGAGCTTGCCAAAAAAGTGCGTGACACTTTCCCTGTGCCAGTGATTGGTATTGGTGCGGGCGTGGATTGTGATGGTCAAGTGCTGGTCATGCACGATATGCTTGGGGTATATACCCGTAAACCTGCCAAATTTGTCAAAGACTTTTTGACCGACGAGCATAACGAAACCAAAGATATCACCGGGGCGTTTAAAGCCTATCATAAAGCGGTCAAAGAGCGTACATTCCCAACGCCAGCCCATAGTTTTTAGTAATCATAAAGGCAAAACAATGCAAGTATTTCATACCATCAGCGCATTACGTGACACCTTAAACCCTTTACGCCATCAAGCGGCAGCGCCAAAGATAGTGCTGGTCCCCACGATGGGCAATTTGCACAGCGGTCACGTGACACTCGTCAAAAAAGCCAAAGAACTTGCCGATATCGTGGTGGTCAGTGTGTTTGTTAACCCAACCCAATTTGGCGTGGGTGAAGACTTTGATACCTACCCACGCACGCTAGAGGCCGATGTGGCAAAACTTACCGAGGCGGGGGCAAATTTTGTATTTGCCCCAAGCGTGGAAGAAATGTACCCGACCTACCCTAACAACGTGCAAGTGCTGTCAGGCGATATTAGCAAAATCTTGTGTGCCAACACTCGCCCCACCCACTTTGATGGCGTGGGCTTGGTGGTGAGCAAACTGTTTAATATCGTCCAACCTGACATCGCTGTTTTTGGCAAAAAAGACTATCAACAACTTGCCATTATCCGCCAGTTGGTCGCTGAGCTAAATTTCCCGATTGAGATTGTCGGGGTGGATATCGTGCGTGCTTATGACGGGTTGGCATTATCGTCTCGCAATCAATACCTAAGCGAAGCAGAACGTCAACTTGCCCCCACCTTGCAAAAAAGCTTGCAACAGCTTGCCAATGAGTTAACAACTGCCAATTTTGCCGATTTTGACAAGATTATTGCCGGCGCAATTGATAAGTTAAATCGCCTGACGGTGGCTGATTCAGGCTTTAAAGTGGATTATTTGGAAGTTAAAAATCGCTTATTACAGCCGCCGAAGCCCACTGATAAAGACTTGGTAATTTTGACCGCCGCTTTTTTGGGCAAGAAAACACGGCTTTTAGATAACCTAGAATTTAGTCGGGAAATGAATCAGGAACTAAATCAGCCATCAGCTAGCGATTTTAATCAACAACCTACCACCGCATCTGTAAAGGATTAACTATGTCAACGCTACAAGTTATCATTGTTTCAGGACGTTCAGGCTCGGGTAAGACATCGGTTCTCAATATCATGGAAGACTTTGGCTATTATCCAATTGATAATTTGCCACTCTCGCTAGTAGCTAGTGCCATTGATAAACTTGTACATGACAGCCAAATTTATAAAATCGCTATTGGTATCGATGTACGCTCGCCACAAGCGGACTTATCGCGGTTTGCCGAGGTTTATCATAAGCTCATAGAGACTTATAGCAAACCGGCGATTAAAATACTGTATGTGACTGCCCAAGAAAGCGTCCTGGTGGCACGGTTTGACGCCACGCGCCGTCTGCATCCGTTAATGGCGGTATCGGGTAATCTACCCAATGCCATCAAAAAAGAAATCGATATTTTAGAGCCGATTGCCATCCGCGCTGATATCAAAATTGACACAAGCCTTCTTAATATCCACCAACTCAAAGAAGTCATCCGCGATCATTTGGGCGTGGATAATGCGGTAACCGTCAATATTTTATCCTTTGGGTTTAAATATGGGGCACCGATTGATGCCGATTTTATTTTTGATGTGCGCACCCTACCAAACCCCCATTGGAAGATTGAACTGCGCAACCAGACAGGGCTAGATGATGATGTCAAAGCATTTTTTGATGACTACAGTGAAGTAGATGACATGGCGAATGATATTATCGCTTTTTTTAAAAAATGGTTACCGCCTTTTTTGCACAATAATCGCCATACCGTGACCATCGCTATCGGCTGTACTGGGGGCAAACACCGCTCTGTGTATATCGCAGAAAAGTTGGGCGAGTCACTGACCCAATCGCTACCCAAAGAGATGGTAGTACGTATCAAGCACCGTGAAAAAAACCGCTGGTAGTGCGTTCTGAATCAACTTTGTACTTATGATTGATAACTTTGAGATTGATAAATGATTAATTTTGCTGAAATGGATATGGCGGTTAGCCGTACCGAACTAAAAAAAGCCCATGAGCGCCTACAGCGACTGGCTGAGCCACTTGCCAATTTGTCAAAAAAACAAATGAAGGCACTGCCTGCCAGTGAGTTTTTTTTGGATGACTTGCTGCAGCTTGCCGATATTACTAGCCATGAAGCACGTAAACGTCACATTAAGCGTTTGGGTAAATTGCTGGCTGAAGAAGAACCGCATGCGATTGTCGAATTTTTATTTCGCCATACCTTTAGCCCTGAGCAACAAGCCAAAATTGAAAGTTGGCAAACGCGCCTAAATTTGCAAGATGACAATACCTTAAAACAATTTACCAAAACCTTTTTTGACAGTGAATTCAACACTATCAAGCAGCTGCTGATTTGGATTGCCTATGCCGAATACACCCAAGATGATGAATTGATGAATGAGAGTGTGGCTGATTTACACACTTATATTCGCCAAGTGGCGATTTTGTCCAAAGGTAAATAGTCGGACTGACTGCCAGTTTTCTAACCCCTTATCCCTATGTGGCTTGGCTAGTGAGTATTGCTTTTTTGGTGAGTTGGGGTTGGCGCGCTAGCCTATGAGTCGATTTTTTACTACCAAAGCTATTTTCATCATAAAATAACGTAAAATTGCTTTTATTTTATAGAGTGAGCCGCTAAGGTATGCCATCAGCCTTAGCCATCCTGTCCGCAATGAGTCATTTTCACCAGTTACGTCAACACACCCAGTCCAATCCCAACTATCCCAACCAAATTCGCCAGTGGCGCGTGATTGTCATGGCGATTTCGGCATTTATTTTTAATACCACCGAATTTGTGCCGATTGCGCTGCTGTCTGACATTGGTCATAGCTTTGCCATGCCGGTAGAAACGGTGGGGCATATGATAACCATTTATGCTTGGATTGTGGCTATTTTGTCGCTCCCTGCCATGCTTGTCACTGCCCGTATCGAACGCCGTAAGCTATTGATAGCATTATTTGTTATCTTTATCGGAGGGCATGCGGTGTCGGTGATGGCGCAAAGTTTTGCCATGCTGCTGGTTGGGCGGGCATTGATTGCGCTAGCGCATGCGGTGTTTTGGTCAATTACCGCAAGCCTTGTGGTGCGTGTGGCGCCCAAAGATCGTCAAACCAAAGCCTTGGGGCTATTGTCGATGGGTAGCGCGCTGGCGACGGTGCTTGGGCTGCCGTTGGGTCGGATGATTGGGCAGTGGCTTGGGTGGCGGATGACGTTTGGTACGATTGGCGCGGCTGCGCTCTTGGCAATGATTATGGTGTGGTGGATTTTACCAAAACTGCCGAGCAAAGATGTCGGCTCAGCCGCAAGTCTACCCAGTATTTTTAATAATATTCCCTTGCTCACTGTCTATACACTCACTGTGCTATGTGTGACGGCACACTTTACAGCATACAGTTATATTGAGCCTTATATGCTGACGATTAGTCAGTTTAGTCAGCAATTTGCCACAGTGATTTTGCTGAGTTTTGGGGTGGCAGGGTTGCTAGCGAGCTGGCTATTTGGGCACTTTTATGACCGTTTTCCACGGGCGTTTTTGATTAGCGCGATGGCAACGCTGCTGTTTTCGTTGTTGGCATCCGCTTGGCTGCCCCATGTGCCAATCTTATGGCTTGCCTTAGCGATGCTATGGGGCTTGGCAATTACGGCGATTAGCCTTGCTTTGCAGCTACGCGTATTGCAGCTTGCGCCGAATGCCACTGATGTAGCGATGTCAATTTTTTCAGGAATTTATAACGTTGGTATCGGCGGCGGCGCGTTCGTCGGTGGATTGGTGATTGCCAGCCTAGGACTGGCGATGGTGGGTTATGTAGGGGCAGGTATCGCGCTCATTGCCATGGTTTGCCTAATGGTGTATTTGGCGCGCAACCAAAAGTAATCAAACCCAGTAGCTTACTTGTAATTGGGCTTGCACTTAGGCTTACGATTGGGCTTGCTTGCCACCGAATTTTTCCACTGACAAGTTAACTGATATTCAGCGTTTCTACCAATGCCTGTTTGAGTTTTTCTAGTCGCTCATCCGATAGCGGTTTGTCTTCATGGTCAGTGATAAAGAACATATCTTCGGCGCGCTCACCCAATGTGGTAATGCGGGCAAAATGCACTTCAATATCATGCGCCAAAAACACCTGCCCCACACGCGCAAGCAAGGCTGGCTGGTCAAGGGTTTCCAAAATCATCATATGCTGATTGGATTGCGGGTTAAAACTAAAAGACACTTTGGTGGGCACATGAAAATGCTTGAGCTGTCTGGGCATGCGTCGCTGCGCCACCTCAGGCAGCGTTGGACTAGTAAAGGCTTGTTTTAGACGCTCAACGAGCTCAGTTTGGCGCTCGGTATCAGTGAGCAGTGTGCCATGTCGGTCAAGCAGTACGTAAGAATCTAGGGCAAAATCTCGCGAGGCGGTGATGACGCGCGCATCGAGTACGTCCAAATCCATTTGGTCAAACACGGTCATGGTCACCGCAAATAAATTGGATTGGTCATGGGTGTAGATAAATACTTGCACGGCATCGAGTGCCAACTCGCGATGTTCACGCAAAATAATCAGCGGCTCAGGTTGCTCGCTCTCTGTGCGTTGTTTTTGTACCTCATCATGCGCCATGATGGCTTTAGAATGCCAAACAATATCGCTTGGGACTTCACGCAAAAAATACTCTTCCCCTAGCCCATCCCACAAGCTTTCAATGTCAGCCAAGCCATTATCACCCGCTAGCAAATCACGGGCGCTTTGCTTGTTACTGGCAATCATGTCTTGGCGGTTCATCGGCGCATCGATATCAGCTCGCAGGATACGGCGGGTTTGGGTATATAGTTGACGCATCAAGGTTGCGCGCCAACTGTTCCAAAGCTGTGGGTTGGTGGCATTCATATCGGCAACGGTAAGCACATACAAATAATTCAAATAAGTCACATTCCCGACTTTATCGGCAAATTCTGCGACAACTTCGGGGTCAGAGATGTCTTTTTTCTGCGCGGTCATCGACATCAATAAATGCTGAGACACCAACCAGCCGACAAGCTCGGCATCGGCTTGGCTCAAGCCATGTGACAAGCAAAACTTGATGGCATCTTGCTCGCCAAGTTCACTGTGGTCACCGCCCCGACCTTTGGCAATATCATGGAAAATCGCTGCCAACACCAGCATCTCTTTACGGTCAATACGGCGGTAGATACCACTGACAAGCGGATAGGTATCAACATAATTGTCATCGGTAAAGCGGTGCAACATACGTATTAACATCAAAATATGGGCATCCACCGTATAACGGTGGAACAAGTCATATTGCATCAACCCAGTAATTTGCCCAAAAGCAGGCAGATAACTACCTAGCACGCCATAACGCTTCATGACTCGCAGTCGCCAAAATAGCAAATTTTGCTCTTTGATATTGTCCATAAACATGGCTTTGTTGGCGGGATCATTGCGAAAATGCTCATCAATGCCTCGCGCGGCGATTTTCAAAATCCGTAGCGTGCGGGTACGAATATGGCGAATATTTTGCTGACCCATCAACAAAAACATTTCTAAAATCGCGGTCGGATGCTGGGCAAATACCCGGGTATGCGTCACCGCAATGCGATCACCGACCAGTTTGAAGCGCTCATTAATCACCTTACGCACGGGGCGCTGTTCATCGGGTAGACGCGCTTCAATCAACGTTTCATAGTAGTGCTGGGTGAGCATTTCAGACAATGTTGAGTTTGACATGGCATAGCGGTAATAATCGCGCATAAACTGCTCGACTGCGGCATTGGGATGCGAATTGTCACGGTAACCGATACGCTCAGCAATCAGGCGCTGATAGTCGAATAAAACACGGTTTTCATTGCGTTTGGCAATTTTGTGCAGATGATGGCGAATCAACCACAAAAAATCTTCCGCTTGTTGCAGCTCATCAAATTCTTTTTCGGTAATAAATTCTTGCTGCACCAGTCCAAACAAGTTTGTCACGCGAAAATAGCGCTTACTAATCCAGCCGACAGTATGAATATCTCGCAAGCCCCCTGGCGCGTTTTTAAGGTCAGGCTCTAGGTTATACTCCGTCGAATTATGTTTAAGATAGCGCTCTTTAGCTTCTGCCATTTTGGCCTCATAAAACTTGGTTTGTGACCAGTTTTTATTGAGTAGCTGCATCGGCAACCCAGCTTGGGCAACATTGCCCGCCAAAATTCGTGCTTCTAACAGACTTGTTGCGACCGTGATATCATCGTGACAAGCCTCATCGCACTCTTCAACAGAGCGCACCACCAAAGCAGGATCAATCCCAATATCCCAAAGCTTGGCGACGAACGGCGAAATTTTTTGGTTCAAGGCCTCATCAATCGGGTTGGGACTTAACAGCAATAAATCCACATCTGAAAACGGGTGCAATTCCCCACGCCCATACCCCCCTGTGGCAAACAACGTCAAATCGGTTTGATCGAGTTCATACAACTCAAATAAGGCTTCCATCATGCTATCAATCGCACAGCAGCGCCCCATGACGACTTGGCGAATCGGTGTGCCAGATGCCAACGCCTTATCCAAGTCCGCTTCCACTGCTGCTAACCAAGTGGGTATGCCAAGATTGGCTTCGCCTTGCAGGCTAAGCGCAGGCAGTGGGGTAAAATACGGTAGTATCGGTGGGCAAGTAAACATAGCAAATCCTAATCGACGCCATTGTTATCAGAGTTAGCAGAGCAATTTTAAGTATTACAAATTTGATGCAAAAAAGCTAGCCGCCGCTTGTAGCGAAAACTTAGGCTTAAAAACTTGGGCTTAAAAGCTCAGCGATAGGAAAATTATTGATTGTCAAAAGATGGTGACGCTGGCTCGTCATCAAGCAGGGTGTTGTTATGGGTAAGATAGGGGCATTTGTCTTTGCGAAAGGCATGGGTCAGATGTTGTGCGACAAAATTGACGGTTTCTACGGGCTGTTCGCTAGCCGTTTCTCGCAATAGTTTGGACGGTGCATGGGTTAACGTTTGGGTGAGTTTACGGGTCAGTTCGGTTAACACGGCTTCGGCTGCATGACCATCGGCAAGCTGCTGTAAAGATTGGCTTAAAATCATATCCGCATGGTGTTTGGCTTGCTCACGGTACTGCTGAATATCCTGACCCACTTGGCGCACCAAGTATTTGCGCTCAATCGCCACCACGATTTGGCTCACCAATAATTCTGCTTCTACGGCCGCTTGGCGACGCTGTTCAAGGTTGCCTGCAATCACATGTTGCAAGTCATCAATTGAGTATAAATACACGTCATCTAGCTCACTGACGGTAGGTTCAATATCGCGAGGGACTGCCAAATCAATCATTAACATGGGCTGATGACGGCGCTGTTTTAACGCCTGTTTCACCATGGTTTTATCAATCAAGGTATATAGGCTACCGCTACAGCTAGTTACAATATCCGCTTGCGGCAACACGCTGGCTAATTGATCAAGCGGGGTAATCTCAATGTGCGGCACAATCGTTTCAAGCTCAGAGGCGAGCAGCGCGGCACGCTCAGGACTACGATTACAGATGATGACTTTGCCGACACCTAAACCTGCAATATTGGTCGCAACCAGCCGATTCATCTCACCTGCCGCGACCACCAGCAAAGTGTTGTTGCTAGGTTTTTGAAAAATTTGGGTCACCAATTTGGCCGCGGCAAAGCCTAACGATACCGCTTGTGAGCCTACCCGCGTTTCGTTACGCACTTGTTTGGCGGCGGCAAATACTTGCTGAATCACCCAGCTAAGCTTACTCGAGATACCTTCTTTGGCACGGGATTGGCGCACCGCCTGTTTGATTTGTCCCAAAATCTGCGGCTCGCCCAAAATCATCGAGTCTAGCCCAGACGCTACCCGCACCCAATGTAGCAGTGCATGGTTATTTTGATATTGATACAGGTGTGGCGCGATTTTTTGCATGGGCGTGTTTTTAAAAGCCGCTAGCCATTCAATCACTTGTGACATCGTGCTAGTGAGAGTCTGTCCTTCAGGGGCTAGGGCATAGATTTCAGTGCGGTTGCAGGTCGATAAAATCACCGCGCCTTGGGTGATCGCTTTGAGCGAATCTAGGGCAATCGGCAAATCTTCAGCAGCAAACGCCAATTGCTCACGCATGGCAACTGGCGCTGTTTTATGATTTAACCCAATAACCAGAAGCTGCATATAACGTAATGACCTTAAAAATGACCGCGTTTATCAAAGCCGATTTTTGTGAACCCAAGTTTGCTAGCTAAGTGTGCTAGCTAAGCGACATCCAGCCTATATCAGTCTATCGACGTTTGTCATGCTTGATAACACAGGGGGAAAAGTGGCAATATAAACAAACTTAAAGCAACTTAATAATAACCACTTAATAAAAGTAAAGTAGAAAAGTGGATTATTATACCATTGCTAATAAAAAATGAAAAACATCCTGCTTTTTTGATTCAGGGAAATTCTTTAGCCAGGCTTTAAAGCATTACAATTTAAAGCATTACCTTATCTAGCATGCCTAGCATTTTGAACAGTCATTCGAGCTATTATGGTATTTTTTTACTTAATTCTGCCACATCTGCTCGTTTGGTTGCTATTTACTCATACGATTTAACCATAATTCTACATAGTTCGACCAGTTGAAGCCGTATAATTCAATTTTATCATGAACATTTTGTTACATCTTACTTGTCACTGATTGTAATACTGACTGTAATTTTTAGGTACGTTACTGTCCAAGCGAGCTAAATGCGAAAGTTGTTTCCAGCGGTTATTTCATCGGCTTGTTGTGCTATGCGTGGTTGTCCCCTCAATCCACGCTTTTTTGCGTCGAAATATGTCAATCCTTATTGTTTATCGATTGATTTACCGATGCAGTTATCAACACCGCACCAACTTTTTGTCAAGCTAAAGCCCAATCTGAAATCTAACTTAAAGCCGCTTGATGTATTTAAACCTTTTACCGCTTTAGGCAAAAATGTAGTCGCGACTACACTCACGTTGGCGAGCTTATTGTTTAGCCCAGCAGTTTTTAGTGCGGAGGCAAATTTTGCATCTGCTAGTCAGTCTGTGAATCAGTCTGTTAGCCAGCCCAGCCTGTATGCGATTTTGATGGCAGAGTTTGCCGCAGATCGCGGTCGTATCGATCAGGCGTTAGCGACCTATAAGCAGCAGTCTTTTTTGGCGGATGCGGCCCCGGTATTTGAACGCGCACTGGGTTTATCTTTACAAAATGAACCGCCACAGTTGTCACTCGCTTTTGCCAATGCCTGGCAACAGCAAAACCCTGACCATGTGCCGGCGATTTTTTATGTGACCCATTTGGCACTCAAAGCGCACGAGTATGAATTAGCCGGTGAAAAGCTCAATCAAATTTTGCAGTACGATCCTGACGCTGATTTAAGTCAGATTTTGATTGGGATTTATCCCACGGAAACCCGTGACCAAGCTGAATTGCTTGCTACGCTCAATCGATTAGACATCAAAAACAACCCTTCACTACTGGTCATGAAAGCAGGTCTGTTGCTACAGTTTCAACAGCCCAAAGCCGCGTTAGTGGCGATTAATCGGGCGCTTAAAACCAACCCAAAAAGCCCGGCTTTTTTGACGTTAAAAGCAGATATTCTGCAAGCGTTATCGCCCAGTAATCAAGTGATTGTGTTTATTGCGCAGGCGCGTAAAACCGTGCCTGACAATAAAGCGCTATTTGTCTATCAAATTCGCTATATGCTAAAGCAAGGCAAAAGCGCGCAGGTCTGGCAACAGCTCAATGCCCGTACTAATCAGCAGTTTTTGGCAGATGAAGAAATCAAACTACTGGCCGCTTTGGTGGGTATTGATTTAAAAAAATACGCCGCAGCAGATCGCTTGCTCAAAGCGTTGATTGCCAGCCCCAACTTTAAGGACCAAGCCAATTATTATTTGGCTGTCAGTGCCGAACGCCAGAACCTACTCAATGATGCGATTGGCTACTATGGCAAAGTGATGCAACCTGATTTGGTGCTCAAAGCCAGACAGCAACAGATTAATTTATTAATCTCGCAAAGTCGTTTTGAGGAAGCGATTGCCAGTAGCGTCAAATTACGGGAGCAATTTGACAGTTTTGCACCGCAAAGCTACATCATGCAAGCCAACATTTTGCAAAAAAATAACCAAACCGCGCAAGCGTTAGCCTTGCTTAATAGCGCGCAAACCAGTTTACCCAATAATACCGATATTTTATTTGCCAAGGTATTGTTACTGCCCGATGATGATGACGTCAGTAAACTGCGACTGTTAAAAGAGTTGATTCGACTTGCACCGGCAAACGTGGATTATCAACTCGAATATGCGCAAACCTTGGTCAATTTAAAACAAAATAATGAAGAAGTGACCGCCATACTGACGGCATTAATCAATGACAAAGAAGTCGGTTTAAAGGCGCGGCAAATACTGTCGCAACAAGCGCTGCATCAGGCTAATAACGCCACCGTCATTAGTCTGTTATCAGATAATTTTGATATCGTACCCGATGTGATTAGCGGCTTGCTGCTGCAACAAGCCTACTTAAATTTGGGCAACCAAAAAGAAGCGGCTCGCATCAACCAAATCTTAGTTAATGAACTCGGTTATCAACCCGAAAATCTACAATAGCATTGCCTAACATCGTCTCTGAGCATGACGACTAGCGAGCAATGACGGTTTGTAAAGCAGATAAGTGGTAGGTAAATGGCAGGAAAACGAGAGATAAATAACAACCGCTTTTTCACCAATTTGAGCAGTTAAGCAAAACAGGCTTAACAATGGCTATTTATAGTTTACCCATCGGTTTTTTAAACAATCATACTTGAGCAAAACCAGTTAACATTTGATGAAAACTTGATTAACAAATTTGATTAACATTTGAGGATATTATGCATTTATTACCAGCGGTCACCAGCAAAGTCACGGGGTTAAGTATTGCCTGTTTGGGCATCAGTAGTATGCTGCTAACAGGCTGTCAGTCAGTACAGGCAACAACTAAGCCCATCACAACCAAACCTGTCGCCACAGGGATGACAACCCCTGTGGTCAATACCCAAACAGCCACGGCGCAATCGACCACATCTACTGAGCAAGCGGCTGCAAGTACGCTACCAAGCGCGCAATTTACCATCAATGGTAAAATTGGCATGACCACGCCGCAGCAGGCAGGCAGCGCGTTTTATATTTGGACACAGCAAGGTCAAAACTTTGCCATTGAGATTGCCGGTGCGATGAATGCGGGTCAAACCAAAATCAGCTACAATGGTCAATCTGCGACGTTAACCAACGAAAAAGGTACCATCAATGCCGCTACCCCTGAAGAATTGCTATTACGTGCAACCGGTTGGCAAGCGCCCATCTCACAGCTGCCTTACTGGATTCAAGGGCAGCCAGCACCCAGTGATGCTAATGATAAAAAAGACAGCACTAATCGCCTAGTGAGTGCCCAAAATGGCGATTGGACAGCCACCTTTAGCTATAGCAACAGTAACGATAAACTGCCTTCTCGCTTAACTGCCAGTCATCCGGGTGGCTATAAAGTGGTAATGACCATCAATCGGTTAAGCTAGTCATGACACCCAAAAAAAGCGTGGGGTATTCCTCAACGCTTTTTTATACCTTTATGCTTTTATACGATGAACTGTTAGCATTATGAATTTTTTGCGGATTCGGCTTTGGCGTAGAACCGACACCAAGCCCATGCCACTGCCGCGCAAATGCCCCATGCCAAGCTCATAGATACCAGCGTATGACTTAAAAAATGGTCACCTATCAACATTTTATATCCACCCATTAGCCAAGCTATCACCGTCACCATCGCTGCGATTTGCCAGCGCTTGTGCCAAAGACTTGGGATAAACGCCCAAGCATACAGGGCAAACCCAGCACTAGCATGCGCTGCAGGGAAGCATTTTGAGCGGGTGCCGGCTTGGATGTCTTCTAGTATCGTGAGATAGCGATATTCACCGCCAAAAATTTGCAAGTGATTGGGACACACCACATGCGTCACCCCTTTAAGCGATGCGATAATCAAAGGTACCAACACCATCACGACGAATAGATAGCCCATTTCAGTCAGTGATAGTGGGCTAAAAGGCTTAAACCATGCCTGTTGCTTGGCAAGCCAGTGACTTGATGCGCGGCGTTGTAATAAGTAGCGTTGTAGCCATGCGATTGCCATATAGATTTCAAACGCAATTAATAATCTTTTGGGAATGGTATAAAAAATTAAGTTAGGGAGTAGTGACTCTTTGGCAAGCAGCCAGCCATCTGTGGGGGAATAAAAATACTGACTGATGGCTACATCAATGGCGCTGTGCTCCAGCGTTAGCGTAAAGATAATCGCCAGCACCAGTCCGAGCACGGTCTGCCTACTGGCAAAATTTTTTAATTTAGCGATCTGTATAATCATCTATTTTGAACCATCTATCTTGCCGTCACTGTCACTGGAGTTGGACACACTTGTTATGTCTAACATTACTTAAATGGCTCTAATTACCCAAATGGCTTTACTGGATAACTTTACTTGATAAACAAGGGTTTGCCTTGTACGGTTTGCGCACGCACATCAAACAGTTTTAACAAAGTTGGGGTAATAGCATCATGGGTGAGCTCAGTATTAGATGGCACTGCTTGAATGCCTGAGTGCTTACCTGCCCAAAACATCGATGCGACGTGTTTTTGCGCTTTAGGCGCGATTTTATAAGGCATACCATGTAAATAGATGCCGTTTTCGCCCAGACTTTCACCGTGGTCACTGACATACAGCATCGCTACTTGGTGGGTGCTGTCGTATTTGTCTAACCAGTTCACCGTTTTTGCCAAAAAGTCATCGGTGGCAAGTAGCGCATTGTCAAAGGCATTAATCACGCTTTGTGGGTCGCATTTGGCAAGTTCATTGCTTTGGCAGACTGGGGTGAATTTTTCAAATTGCTTATCATATCGTTTAAAATACGCAGGTCCGTGATTACCCATTTGGTGCAGCACAATTAGGGTGTCCTGGTTAAGCGTATTCTGGTTAGCTAGTTGTTTGACGTAGTCATCTAAGCCTACTAGCATACCCACATCGCGGCACTCGCCATAGGGGTTGGTATTACACATCGTATTGTTGCGCGCGGTTTTATAATCGACAAAATCTGCCGCGGGCAAACGATTAGTGACGCCTTTTGAGCTTGAGTTGTTATCACGCCACAAGATATTGACCTTTAGGCGATGTAAGGTATCAAGTACGTTTTCTTGGTAGTTGGCGGTATCCACATCGTAGTCTTTCATACCGACATAACTAAACATACAGGGCACCGAATAAGCGGTTGAGGTACCGCAGGCGATGACTTGGTTAAAATTAGTTACCCCAGCCGTCGCTGCCATCTGCGGGAAGGTGGTTCGGTTATACCCATTTAGCTGCACATGGTCGCCGCGCGCGGTTTCTCCGACTACCAATACCACCAGCTTTGGCTTACGGGTGGTGGGGTTGCTCACCTGCACCGCATCGGTTGCATGCATGATTTGGGTTTTGGGTGCCTGTGCTTGTTTGAGCTGTATACTGGCAAGTTTACCCAGTGCATATACAGGGGTGGCAGGATTGGTATAGCTACGAAGCTGTTTATGTTCACGGAAAAAACTGGCGTAATTTTTACTCATCGCCAAAATCGGTAACACCACCAAGCCAATGCTGACCAAATACGTCAAGCCGCGCTGCAATATGCTGCGCTTAATGGGCGGAAATGTGACCTTTTTCCACGCCACCCACGCACTAGGCAATACCCCAAGCAATAAAATGCGTAAGATAAAATTGACGTTAAACAAATCAGCGCTTTCTGCTTTATCGGTTTGTAGCGCATTTTGTAGCATATTGACATCATAGACAGTGCCATAGGTATCGGTAAAATATGCCGTGACTGCCGCGGTCAATAGCAAAAAAATCAATACCGCTTTAAGGGTGTAACGATAGCTAAGCAGCACAATAACCAGTAGCATCACACCGCATAGCACCAACGGCAATGAGCCTATAAAGCCAATATGCTGGGCAAACGGATAGACTGCCGTGGCTTTATCAAAGAAAGTAATATTGGCGGTTAGGGTCAAAAATAGCGCGACAATACCCATCATCACATAAGCATTGACACCTTGAGTACTAACACCTTTAGTATTAATACCTTGTTGACGCCATGCTAACCATCGAGAGTTATTCACTGACATACGATTACTTACCTTATCTAAATGCACCAAAAAATAGCCATTATATAATAACCAAATTTAGGATGAGGCTATCATACAGATTTAGCTTAACTGAACCTTAAGACACCCATCTATCAAGCAATTATGCTAAAAAAACCACCGCAATCGCTACAAACATTAGGTAGTGACAGCGACACAGAGAGTTGATAGCGCTAGGCAGTGGCAGGCTGTAAACTGGCAAACGGAATAAAGGCGAGTAATGGCTCATAATCCTGTTTGAGCTCACGTTTTCGATAATAATCTTCCACCATACGCGCTTGCTGCTCTATGCCATAACGACCAAATGGCTTATTGGCTTGCAGCTCGTAGCTATAGCGCCGATTGAGCAGGGCGCGGCGAAACACCTTAACGCCTTGTTGGATTTGCCAGACATGAGTCAATTCATGCACCAGCCACGCGCGCAGATAGATATTTTGCTGGCTAAAATCATCACAAAAATCTGCTGGATGAAAATACACATGACCATTGGGACTGACCGCATAGCCTTTGAGCACCCACCATGCGGTTTTTAGGCGTATACTATCAAGCTGTAACGTATCACCAAATACGCTACCCGCGATGGCTTTTTCGCCCGCCGTTAGTGGACGGCATCGAGCAGGTTGTTTTGAAAAACACATTATCATTTCACAGAGTTTATCCAAGATTTGGTTAACCAAAAAACCATCACGGCTTGCCAAGGTCTGACCAACGCCTTGCAAGCTTTTATTTTTAGCAAAAAACACGGAATAACAATTATAAGTTTGTTGGTATCCTAGTGACTATTTTATACTAAATCAACATGCGCTAATTAAAACGTGAGCTAATTAACAAGGAGGGCTTTATGCCATTAGAATCCGTTGCCATCAATAACTTTGAAAACAACAGCATTGACGACCCTGAACTCAAATTGCGGGTGGAAAAATTGTACGACAGCTCGCCTGAGTTTGCGACAGGTCGTGATGCTGTGGCGTTTTTTGAAAAGGCCTTTGCCAAGGGTGATATCCTGTATTTGGGGATGTTTAATGAAAAACCGATTGCCGCGATGGGCTGCTTTAATGAAGGCATCGAGTCTAGCCGCTTGCTACAGTACATCGTACTACATCCTGCCAATCGCGGGCGCGGTCTTGCCCCCAAATTTGTCAAACAAGTCACTGACATTGAGCGCAAAAAAGGCAATACCAAGTTTGTACCGGGCTGCGGCGCAATTCATCGTATTTTAGCCATGTACGAGTTGATATAAATGAGTATTTTGCCAGTTACTAGCAACTTTTTGCAAAAAGTTTAAAATAGTGCTTGACACCTTTGGCGATTTTTAGTTTAATAGCCGCTCAAATACTGATGCTGACAAACATGGCGCGGTAGCTCAGTCGGTAGAGCAACGGATTGAAAATCCGTGTGTCGGCAGTTCGATCCTGCCCCACGCCACCATCATTTGTCTTAGGTATAAATCGATTAACCCCAAGCTTATTAGTTTGGGGTTTTTTGTTAGCGGTCATTTTTGTATCACTGCCCCCTATCAATTACCGCCAAACTTAACTGTCTAGCGGTTTTATCAGCTTAAATCTTGGCACAGCTTCGCCATTGACTTCCACCGTTTCGGCAAACATCGCAAGCGGTCGCACCCAAACCCCATACGCTTGGTAGAGCGCACGGTAGACGACCAACTCCTCTTCAGTTTCGCTATGTTTGGCGATGTGCAGCACTTGATACAGATTGCCTTTGTAGTGCTGATAAATACCCAATGTAATCTCAATCACGAGTTTTGACATCCAATAATTCAATTTCAAAGGTTAAGTCTGAATTTGGCGGGATTTTTCCGATTTGGCGCTCACCATACGCCAAGTGACTTGGCACAATGAGTTTGCGCTTGCCACCAACTTGCATGGCTATGAGATTGGCAGGGTCTTCAACTTGGGCTTGATAGCCGATTTTTTGCGCGTATTCGCCACCCAAAACGCCCACGTCCCAACCTTTAATCACCCGCCCTGTGCCAATCACAGCTTCAAAGGGTTGCCCGCGGTGATGCGATGAGTCAAATACCGTGCCATCTGGCAGATAGCCCGTGTAATGCGCGGTAATCAGTGCCCCACGCTCGGCAGTTTTACCTGTGCCGATAATTAGGTCCTGAAATTGCAGTTTACTTGTCATATTTATTTTCCGTTATTTTCGTTATTTTCCCTTATGCGATAGTTGGATAAACTCTTGCACTTGCTGACACAGTATGTCCCATAGGTTAAGCTGGGCATTGACGCTTCCCCACGCATTATGGGGGGTAAAAATCACTCTTGGGTGGTCTTTAAGTGTGAGTAATGGGTCGTTGTCTTTAATCGGTTCATATTCAAACACATCTGCCCCATAGCCCAATAATTTACCTTGTGTAACGGCATCAGCCACTGCCTGACTATCGACCACGCCACCGCGCGCGACATTGATAATCAATGGTTTTTTTGTCATTTTGGCAATGGTATCGGCATTCACTAAATGCTGCGTTTGCTCGGTCAATGGACAATGCAGGGTAATGACATCGGACTGAGCAAGGACATCATCAAACGCGCTATAGTCGCTATTTCTTGGCGGTTTGTTTTGGTGTTCGGCTATCAATACTGTCATACCAAAGACTTTGGCAATTTCCCCAACCCGTTTGCCAATCGTGCCATAGCCAATAATGCCCAGCGTTTTGCTTTCAAGGTCAATGAGTGGTGTATCGAGCAGACAAAAGCGACCATCTTTTTGCCAGTCACCCTTGACCACTTCATGATGATAGTGGCGAGCCGCTCGCATGGCTGAGAGTATCAGCATAAAGGTATGCTCGGGGACGCTTTTGACCGCATAGCCTGCGACGTTTTTAACAGTAATGCCGTGCTTGTCACAAGCGTCTTTATCGACGTTGTTCATCCCTGTGGCGGTCAGTTGGATGAGTTTGAGCTTTGGGAGCTGCGCGATAATTTCGGCGGTAAGCTCAACTTTATTGGTGATGACAATATCCGCGTCTTGGCAACGCTCAATAATGATTTTGGGGTCATTGGGCGTTTGCGCATAGACTTGATAGTCGCTCAGTCCGTGTGGGGGTGTTAATGCTAAATCAGCGGAAAAGGTAGCTCGGTCGAGGAAGATGGCTTTCATTTTTAAATCCCTTTTTATTCAAATAGTTCGCTATGTGTTCCTACACGAGTAAAATAAATTGTCTCAAATTTTGTGATGGTTTGAATTTTGTAGATTAATAAAAAATCACCACCCACATGTAACTCTCGAAATCCTGCCCAATTTCCTTTTAATTCATGGTCTTTCCACTCTGCCCCTAACGGCTCATTATTGGCAATTAATAACAGCATGACTTCTTTGAGCCTGACCATGTCATAACGCCCTGTTTTCACTAGTCTTTGCCAATCATTCAAAAAATCTTTGGTAAAATCTGAGGCTCTTGGTAAATTCGTGCGTTTTGAATTAATCGGCTTTTTCGAGGGCATCAAACAATTCCTTGTTACTGCTAAATCGGGCTTGCTTGTCTGCAATCATGGCGTCAACGTCTTGCATCGCACGTTGTGTGGTGGCGTTAGGAATTGCGACGTCAAACGGAATAGACTTTGTTGCCGTAACTTGACGTAAAAATAGACGAATCGCTTGCGCAGGCTTAATACCTAGTTCGTCAAACACTTCAAAGGCTTGGCGCTTTTCATTGGCATCAAGTCGAAATTGATACATAGTTGAGTGTGTCATAGCTACTAACCTCTATAAAAAGCAAAAAATGTAGTGATATTGTCACTACATTTTAAAATAAAATTATTGGTTAAGCAATAGACTTTAGGAAATCGTCACTTTCGCATACGCTTTTTTGCCTGCTTGAATCACGACCGTTTGTCCTGCGGTGAGAGCAAATCCTGCATCCACCACCTGCCCATCCACTTTCACCGATTGGTTTTTCAAAAAGTCTTTCGCTTGTGCTGAGTTTTTTACCAAATTGGCTTGGTTTAACACTTGGGTGATAAATAACTGCGCTTGCCCATCAAGGCTAATCGTCACTTCTGGCAAATCCAATGGCAACTCACCATCTACCAAGCGATTTCCCGCTGATTTGTGAGCGTTTTCAGCGGCTTCTTTATCATGGAAACGCTCAATCAGCTCTAGTGCCAAAATACGTTTGACTTCTTGCGGATTGCGCCCGTTTTCGATGTCTTTTAGCAAGGCTTCGACTTCATCCATGGGTTTGAAGCTAAGTAGCTCAAAATAACGCGCAATCAAAGTGTCTGGCATGGACAAGATTTTTTGGTACATGGAGCCTGCGCTGTCATAAATGCCGATGTAATTGCCAAGCGATTTGCTCATTTTTTGTACGCCGTCTAAGCCTTCCAAAATCGGCACGGTGATACAGACTTGTGGCACTTGACCATAGCGAGATTGCAAGGTGCGACCCATGAGTAGGTTAAAGGTTTGGTCAGTACCACCTAGCTCAACATCGGCCTGCATGGCGACTGAGTCATAACCTTGCACCAGTGGGTACAAAAATTCGTGAATCGAAATCGGCGTTTGGCTGTGATAGCGTTTTGAGAAGTCATCGCGCTCGAGCATACGAGACACGGTTTGCTGGCTTGCCAAACCAATCATGTCGCCTGCCGACATTTTGCTAAACCACTCGGAGTTAAACATCACTTGGGTTTTGGCGGGGTCAAGGATTTTAAATACTTGCTCTTTATAAGTTTGGGCATTCTCCAGGATTTTTTCTTCAGACAACGGCGGACGAGTGGCATTTTTACCCGTTGGGTCGCCAATGCGAGCGGTGTAATCCCCAATCAAAAACAACACCTGGTGTCCCAAATCCTGAAAATGCTTGAGTTTATTGATTAAAACCGTATGACCCAAGTGCAAATCGGGTGCGGTCGGGTCAAACCCTGCTTTGACTCGCAGTGGGCGGTTTTCTTTGAGTTTTTTAATTAAATCGTCTTGCGAAATAATTTCGTGCGTACCACGTTGGATGAGTTTGAGTTGTTCTTCTGCTGCTAAAAATCTATGAGTAGAATCGGTCATGCTTACCTCGAAAAAAGCGCGGGTTAAAACGGCTAAAAAAAAGTGAAGTTTAGCCATTATAGCAAATTTGCAGATAAAATAAGGCAGGCTTTTAGTATGCTATAATCAAGGCACTCTCTACTTTGACAGCCCGAACGAGAATAATTATGAGCCAAACGTTGCCGACTGGACTACCTGCCAACCTGCCTTTTGATGAAGGATTTTTTAGCCATTTTACCGACATCATGGATGATATGATGACAACCAAAGAAAACCCGCTTGCCGACTCGCCGTATGTGATTGGCATGATGGGTGGCACCAGCCTTGACGGACTCGATGCGGTGCTGTGCCAGTTTTATGAGATTGATGAAGACAATGATGAGCCTGTCGAGATTTTGGCGACGGTAAGCGAGCCATTTCCCGCTGATTTACGCGCCGTGTTGTTAGCGCTCACTCAACCAAACGGGGTGGCACAACTCATCGCTGATGATAATTTGGCGTTCGAGAGTGAACTTGATGTATTTGGTTGGGCGAGCGTGTTTTATGCTGAGTTTGCCGCAAATTTGGTCAATCAATTGCTCGAGAAAGCGCAGGTCACCCCTGATGAAGTAACCGCGATTGGTTGTCATGGGCAAACTGTGCGTCATCGCCCACAGTGGTCATTTAGCTTGCAACTGCTTGACCCGAATGTACTTGCTGAGCGCACTGCTATTGCGGTGGTGAGCGATTTTCGGCGCCGTGATATGGCAGTGGGTGGGCAAGGCGCACCACTCGTGCCTGCGTTTCACCAAGCCATGTTTGCTACACCGCCTTATCATGCCGATAGAGTTATGCCAAAAGTGATTTTAAATTTAGGCGGTATCGCCAATATCACGGTACTTGATGGCAGTGATGAAGTGATTGGATTTGATACAGGGGTGGCAAATTTGCTCATTGATGCTTGGTGTCAGCGTCATACCGAGCAAAGCTATGATCACAATGGCGATTGGGGAAAATCGGGGCAAGTGATTGAGCCATTATTAAATTTGCTTTTAACCCACCCATTTTTCGCCAAGCCATTCCCAAAAAGCACCGGGCGAGAGGAGTTTAATTTGGCTTGGCTTGATGCTATGCTAGAACAATTGGAGCAGCAATTCCCCAATTTGGCGTATTCACCTGCCGATGTACAAGCGACGTTGGTGGCGCTTACCGCTAAATCCGTCAGCGATGCCATTGTGTCTGTCACTCATGCTTCGCAAGGCGAGTTGTTTGTCTGTGGTGGTGGGGCGTTAAATGCCTATTTAATGAGCCGTTTACAAGATAATTTAGCCACTTGGAGCATACAAACTACCGACAAAATTGGGTTGTCGCCGTTGTGGGTCGAAGCCGTAGCGTTTGCGTGGCTGGCTCAGCAGACGATTTTGAACGTACCGAGTAACTTGCCCAGTGTCACCGGGGCAAATAAAAAAGTGGTATTGGGGCAGGTGTGCTTTTAACACAGCGCGTGTTTTTTACATCGACAATGACATTGATAGCACTAAACTTATAGCACTGGCGTATAGCGCTTATCTTATACACTTTATCTTACAGCACTTACCCTCGACTTCGGTCATCTTTGGATGAGGGCTAATGTTGTTCAATGGGCTAAAGATATATACAATCAACCTAAAGACATTAAAGTTATTGTGTTTACACTTGTACACTATTTTTGCTAAACTTTCATAAAATGTTATTCAAAAAATATTATTCAAAAATTCGAGCATGAAATGACCACAAAAATTAGCCCAAAAAAGCCCCGCTACGACGAACGCCCTGACCATGAGCGTATTGTTATCACAGGCATGGGAGCCATTACCTCGCTAGGACTCGATGTAGAGAGTACTTGGCAACGGCTCATTAATGGCGAAAGCGGTATCAAAGCGATTAGCCATTTTGACGCCACTGACTACCGCGCGCAAATCGCCGGCACAGTGGATGGGTTTGATATCGGCTTGTACATGAATGCCAAAGACGCGCGTCGGTATGACACCTTTGTGCAATATGGCGTTGCCGCAGCAGCACAAGCCTTGAAGCAAGCAGGCTTTATCAGTGAGTTACAAGCCGCGCCTGTACAGCAGGTTGACCCCGACCGTATCGGGGTGATTATCGGCTCAGGGATTGGCGGTATCACCACCATTGAAGACACAGCGGTAAAACTTCATAGCGAAGGTCCGCGTAAAATCTCGCCGTTTTTTGTGCCCTCAGCCATTGTGAATATGGCAGCTGGACAAGTGGCGATTCGTCATGGGATTAAAGGGTTAAATCTTGCCACTTCTACCGCTTGTACCACAGCGACTCATGCGATTGGCTTGGCGGCAAGGTTGATTGCGTATGGCGATGCCGATGTGATTTTGGCGGGCGGCTGTGAAAAAGCCTCAAGCCAGCTGGGTATTGGTGGTTTCTCGGCAATGCAAGCGTTATCAACGCGCAACGATGCACCGACCAAAGCCAGTCGTCCATTTGACAAAGACCGTGATGGTTTTGTGCTGGGTGATGGTGCAGGCGTGCTGGTGATGGAAAGCCTTGCCCACGCCAAAGCGCGCGGTGCGACGATTCTGGCAGAGTTTGTCGGCTTTGGCATGAGTGATGATGCCAGTCATATCACTGCGCCACCGGAAAATGGTGAAGGTGCCGCTATGGCGATGCGCCACGCCTTGAATGATGCTGGCATTGCACCCAGTGACGTTGGCTACATCAATACCCATGGCACCAGTACCCCAGCGGGTGATGTGGCAGAGAGTCGTGCGATTGCGAGTATCTTTGGTGAGAACATGGTAGTAAGTTCCACCAAATCGATGACCGGTCATCTACTGGGCGCTGCAGGCGGTATCGAAGCGATTTTCACCGTTAAGGCGCTGCAACAACAAATATTGCCACCGACCATCAATTTGGATCATCAAGACCCTGAGTGCAAGCTTGACTATGTAGCGCATACAGCCCGTAAAGTCGACCACTTAACCCATGCGATTTCTAACAGCTTTGGGTTTGGTGGTACCAACGGCTCGCTGTTGTTTGCCAAATGGCAGTCACGATAAATAGCAATCACTGCGATGATAGCATTAATCCTTTAACGGTGTGAATTTTGAAAACGGCTATTGAAATTGTAGCCGTTTTTTCGTTAAATGAAGCTATCCTATTTCATCCTTAACGCTGGACACCATTCATGTCAGGATTTGCCTTCTCCCACCAATTTTCAAAGCGCTGGCTCGCCACCCCTACCCCTGTCAAACACGCCATTATTCAAGAACTCGATGATATCGTTACCTTACTTTATCCCGATACCGACCTTGATGAATATGAGTTTAGCGTGCCTAATCTGCATGATAAAGTCGAAGAATTACTGGCTATCGAGCGTGACCACCAAGAAAAATTACAAGCGCAACTACGTGAGCGAGAGCTTGAAGAGCAACGCCTAGAACAAGAAAGATTGGAACAACACAGACTGGAACAAGAACGCTTAGAAAACAAACGCCTAGAAACCGAGCGCTTGGAAAAAGAGCGCCTTGAGCAACAACGACTGGAAGCTGAGCGCTTAAAACAAGAAAGGCATGAAGCAGAACATCTTGAACAACAGCGCCTTGAACAAGCACAGTTAACACAAGAAAACGAGCAAGAACGCCAAGCGCAAGATGACGCAGCCATTGCGCTACTGGAGCAAGAACGCGCCATTGCCAAACAAGCGCATCTAGCAAAACAGGCAAACCCTGCAAAACTAGCGACGCAACTATCAACTGGCTCAATTGAGGGTGCAAATCACCAGCTAGATGAACAAGCGCAGTCCAAGGATACCGCAACTAGCGATGTCACGATTGAGCGCCATCGCAGTGAGATGGTCTATGCCATTGATCACACTGATACCGCTGATAACACTGATAAAATTGCTGAGCCGTTAGCTGATGACCCAACAGCGGCCTTGATGACCCATGAAACGCGCGTTACTGACCCACTTGTTGATATTGACAACCCATCTATCGCCACCACGCCCGCTATTGAACAAATCAAACAAGATATCGTCAAACAGCTGCAAGGCTATATCGACAACTATTTGCTCGAATCAATGACGCTGATGAATGAGGATTTGAATCAATGGCTCAAAACCGAAGTGGAAAAACAGCTGACTGTTCGTTTATCACAAAGCCATTAAACAGGCACTTGACTAAAGATATCGTTAGATAACTCATAATGATGACGGGCTTTGATACATTGCTCGTCACCGACTTGTACCGATTGGCAGGTGCTTGAACGTTTATCATAGATTTGGCAAGCCACCGAGTTACCAACTTCGCCCGCTAATGCAATACATCTGACCGGCTTTGTTTCGGTACCTTTCATACAGCTATAAAAATCATTGACTTTGACCGTCATATCCTCGGGGATACCGAGTGTCTCGCCTTCTGCCCAATAAAAAGACACCCGATAGTTAGCGCAACATGCGCCACAGTGCATGCAGATATCGCTATCCGCCGCTGCGCTTGATTTAAAAAAAATTTCTGCCATTGTTACAATGCCATGTCATTATCATTGTTAACTACCCATTTCAGCCAAAACGGCTAAAAATTTAATATCAGCCATGCAACACTTTATAAATGGTATTGGCCATTACCTTACCAATGCCATTTACTTGCCCAATTTCATCTTGTGATGCGCCAAGCAGCTGCTGCAAGCCGCCAAAATGATTGAGCAACTCTCGGCGGCGTTTTTCGCCAAGCCCAGGGATGGCTTCTAGCACCGAGCTTGAGCGGCGTTTATCGCGTTTTTTGCGGTGTGCGGTAATGGCAAAGCGGTGCGCTTCATCACGGATATGCATAATCAAATGCAGTGCTTTGCTATCAGCCGGCAAATCGAGTGGCTCACGGTCAATAAAATGCAGTACCTCAAGCCCAGCCTTGCGACCTTCGCCTTTTGCCACCCCGACGAGCAAGGTTTGGGTTAAAATCCCCAGCTCGCTCAGTACATCTTTTGCCATATTAAGCTGCCCCTTACCGCCATCAATCAGCAATAAATCTGGCAGCGGCTGTTTGCTATAGCGGCGGTTTAATACTTGCTTCATGGCGGCATAGTCGTCACCGCCCGTGATGCCATGAATGGCATATTGGCGATAGTCGCGTTTGCGTAGCCCGCCTTGGTCAGCGACCACACAGCTTGCGATGGTGGCTTCACCCATGGTATGGGAGATATCAAAACATTCGATACGATCGAGCGATTTGCCTTGCAGCGCCTCTTTTAATACCGCATTGAGCGCGTTAAAGCGAGATTTAACTTCCAAATAATCGCCCAATTTGGTTTGCAGGGCGTTGTTGGCATTCATTTGGGCAAGGGTGAGCCATTCGCTCCGCTGCTCACGAACTTTGGTTTTTATCGTCACCTTTTTGCCAAAGGTTTCAGTTAAGGCTTCTGTCATCGCGGTTTGGTCGGGCAACTCATGGCTTATAATCAGCTCTTCGGGCAAATCATCACTGACTTGAAAATAAAACGAGCTGACAAACTCAGACAAGTTATCCGCTATGTCGTTTTCACTATCCACATCAGGAAAATAATTGTTGCCACCCAAAACCTGCCCATTACGCACATTCATGACATGCACACAGGTAATGCCCGCTTGACTGGCGATGGCGATGATATCGGCTTCACCTTTGACCGTATATACCGCTTGTTTGGCTTGTACTTCGCGTAGCATCGAGAGTTGGTCGCGATACAAGGCGGCTTGCTCAAAGTTCATGTCTTCAGCCGCCTGCTCCATTTTACCCACCAATTTGACTTGCAAATCCGTGCCTTCCCCTTTTAAAAATCGAATGGTGTTGTTGACGTCATCGGCATACTCTTCGGGCGATACCAGCCCGACACACGGCGCTTTACAGCGTTTGATTTGGTACTCTAGGCAAGGTCGCTGACGCTGGGCAAAAAATGCATTGGTGCATTGGCGTACCATGAACATTTTTTGCATCATTAATAAGGTCTGTTTGGCGGCATGTGCCGAAGGAAAAGGTCCAAAAAATCTGCCTTTTTGGTGTTGCCCTTTGCCGCGCCCATAGGCAAGTCTTGGATAAGGTTTATCCGCTGAGATAAACACGTACAGATAGGATTTATCATCACGCAGTAGCACATTGTAGGGCGGTCGATGCAGCTTGATGAGGTTTTGCTCAAGCAGCAGCGCTTCGGTCTCAGAGCGGGTTATGATGGTTTCGATGTTGTCGATACGTTGCACCAGCGCCCGCGTTTTGGGGTGGTCGATGGTTTTGGCAAAGTAGCTGTTGACGCGGCTTTTGAGCGATTTGGCTTTGCCCACATAGATGATGTCGCCATTTTTGCCCAGCATTTTGTACACGCCTGGCAAGTTGGGCAGGCGCTTAATCAAGTGATCCAATCGCGCTTTGCGGTCGGCAGTCGCTGCAGCAATTTCAATGGTTGCAGGGTCGATGGCTGGATTCACGCTGCTTTTTCTTTCTTTGGGCATTTGATTTAGTTTACTTTTATATGGTTTTGCTACTATATTTAGTTGTTTTCATTGATTTTCAATCTATATTATAAAATAGTAGCTGAATGTAGAATTCACTGTACTTATAAGAATAACATTTTAAGTAACCCTTTCTACTATAGTTCAACTCACTATTAGTCAATTGCAAAACCCATTAAACAAAAGTCTGTTATAAAACACTCTCTATCTTCGCCTTCTAATTGATTCATTAGATGTCTTAAGTTAAATGGGATACTCTGTGTGATATCAGATTTCAATAATTTCGATACATAAGCATCCTGAAATAAATTTTCGGCTAGAACGAAAATACAAAAATTAATAAGTAATCTTTGTGCTTTCGAATAATTAGATTCAAAATCATATATTAGATAATCAAGAGAGCTTCTTGAAATTTGGTCATTATTCGCATTTTGAATCAAATGTATGTATAAACTATCCAAAATCTCTAGTCTAGTTTCTTCATAACTTAAAGGCATTTGATTTATACTCATATATCACTGTTTTGACTTTTAAGTAATTTCAATCTTAAACTACTAATCCGAACCCCCACTTTTGACACGAATAGTTTGTCCAGCCGGGCGTTTTTTGACCCAATTGATAAATTTTTGCATCTCGGTATGTTCTTTTAGCCGCTCAACCGTATGGTAGTAGCTGGATAATTCTTGGTTGCTAAACACTTCATGCACTTGTGCATGACAAGCAGGACACAGCATGGCGATGTCGTTTTTCATTTCATCACGGCTAAATTCGCGTTTGGTACGGGCTTTGTCGTGGCGGGATTTGGGAATCAGATGATGTTGGGTTAATTCAACTTCATCACGTCCACACAATTCACACGGTGGCGATGGCGCTTTTTCCGCCAAAATCGCCTCCCAGAATGCTGCATCTTCGTTATTTTTTGCTTTACCTTTTGCCATTATTTTGTCACGCTTTGCTATCAGTTGTATCCATCATACAATAGCATTGTTGCTTTGCCAATGACGTGTTGTACCATATCTTTTTTCATGTTAAAACGAGTCTGCCATGTTATCTAAGCTATCCAATTTATCTAAGCTATCTAGGTTATCCAAGCTATCTAAGCTAAGCCAAACCTTTCAATCTCAAGCCAAAGACTACCTTAATCCGTTTCATAACCCGAAGCTGTTAAAGCAGTTTTTTAACTTTTATCCGCCATATTTTGGGGCGGGTATTCGTGTTGACAGCCTTGATTTCGCCAACCACCATATTCGCGTACGTTTACTCTTAAACAAACTCAATCAAAACATCGTTGGCACCCAGTTTGGGGGCAGTTTGTATTCGATGACTGACCCATTTTTGATGATTTTGTTGATGCAAGCGTTGGGCAATGCGTACGTGGTATGGGATAAGTCGGCGAGCATTGATTTTGTTAAAGCGGGCAAAAGCGATGTGTTTGCAGATTTTCACCTGGATGACACCGAAATCGATACCATAAAAGCCTTGGCAAAGGATGGTAAAGCGGTGTTCCGCAACTATGAGGTACAGGTGGTTGACGACCAAAATGCGGTGGTCGCCACTGTCACCAAAACCCTGTACATTCGGTTACGAGCCTATAGTAAATCAAAAAACCAAACGGTCAGAATTTAGCGGAAGGGCGTTAGTCTTTGACTGCTAAGGTAATGGTATAAGTTTTACCTTGCTTGATTTTATCCGAATTACCAAACACTTCGGTAAATGAGCGTTTCATAAAGTCCCGCAAGCCGTTGATGGTTACCACATAGAACCGTGCGCCACTTTCCATCGCATTGTAGGCATCGAGCAAATACAGATAATGCTGTTCTTTACTGGCTTTGGCAGGTAAGTTACTCATCACTAGGCTAAATTTTTTGTCTTTTTCAACATCCCGAAAGCCATTGGATAGCTGAACTTGGGCATTATTTAAATGGTTTTTTTGGCAGTTAAGTTTGGCATATTCTACCGCCACAAAGTCTTTGTCGATGAGCAAGTGCTGTCCGTTTGGGCATTCACGGGCGGCAGTCATCCCCAGTACGCCATAGCCACAGCCTAGGTCGATTGAGTGGTCTTCGTCTTTGAACTCGATATAGTCAAGCAGCATAAGGCTACCCTCGTCGAGTTTTTCGGGCGAGAAAATTCCCCAAGTGCTGGTAAAGTGGAACGGCTTGCCGAGTACATCTTGGGTAAATTGGATGTCATCTCGCCAATGTTTTGATTTTTCTAACAGGTCGGTGGGGATTTTGTGCATTTTTAGTCCTTATAATTACGGGCAAACGGCAAATAGATTGGTGTTTGGACAGTCTGGAATGCTGACGTTAGGTGAGTTTTTAAATTCAGCTTCATTGAGTAATCCACCGCCACCCAAATGAATCTCATCACCTTCTTTATAATCTTTACCAAGATAAGTTAGGGTTTTAGTCGCTTCATTCCAACTTGCACTATCCTCAGAGAAAATAGGTTGAATGTCGGTATTTCCACCTGTCCCAACTACCAAGCATTTCCCCTTTACCCTTAGTTTCCCATGAAGGGCGGCAACGGGGCAAGTTGCTACCGTAATAGTGTTACTATCCTTATTGTTAGGTAATACTTCCTTCGCTGGTTCTTTTTTTGCTGAATGACTAATGGCTAGTCTTGAAATAGAAATTTTGTCTTGAGGTGTAGCTTGTGATTTCACAACTAAAGCGTTATCAGCTCTTTGTGTCGATGTATTTTGCTGACAACCAAACAAGCCAAAAACCATCGTTAAACCAACCATTTTTAACTTTGAAAACATTTTAAAATCCTTTTAAATCACCTTACTAAAGCGATTGCCTTCTTTACTCGCCAAATAAGTATCAAAAACCATTGCCACATTACGTCCCAAAAGTCGCCCTTTTGGTAGCACCCGAATCCCTTTGGCATCCATATCAACGAGTTTATCCGCTTGCATCTCCCCCAGTTGGCGGATTTCATCAATAAAATAGGTCATCGGGTCAATACTAAAGCGCGCATTCACATCTTTAAAATCAATATAATCATGGCATAGCAGATTCATAATCACATAACGGCGCAGCAAGTCAGGCAAGCGCGCAGAAATCACCTTCACCGCAGGCAATTTTCCCGCATTGATGAGATTTTGATAATCGCTTAAATCCGTTGGATTTTGCAAAATATGCAGACCGATTTGGCTAATCGACGACACCCCAAAACCCAATAAATCACAATTGCCATGCGTGGTATACCCTTGAAAATTGCGGTGCAATTTGCCCTCACGTTGCGCAATCGCCAGCTCATCATCAGGCTTGGCAAAGTGGTCAATGCCGATATATTGATAGCCTGCGTCAGTCAGTGCGTGGATGGTATTACCGAGCATGGTCAATTTGTCGGCAGGGCTTGGCAAATCGGCTTCATTGATTTGACGCTGACCTTTAAATCGCTCTGGCAAATGCGCATAGTTAAAAACAGACAGACGGTCTGGCGAGATAGCGATGATGCGCTCAACCGTATTGCGCATGCTATCCACCGTTTGGTGCGGCAACCCATAAATCAAGTCAATATTGATAGAATGAAACCCAAGGCGGCGAGCTTCCGTCATCACGCCTCGAATCATTTCTTCTGACTGCACGCGATTGACGGCAATTTGCACTTTTTCTTGCAAATCCTGCACACCAAAACTCACCCGATTAAACCCAAGTCCACGCAATATCTCAAGCGTGGTCGGGCGCAATTCTCGCGGGTCAATTTCAATCGAATAATCAGCGGTAGGTTTATCGCTAAAAGTAAATTGGGTTTGCAAAAAGTTCCACAATTTGACCAGCTCATCATCGGTCAAAAAGGTCGGTGTGCCGCCGCCAAAATGTACTTGTTCGACGATAGGGTCCCCTTGCATCAAGCTGCGTTTATGCCGAATTTCGGCAAAAAGATACGCTAAATAGTCGCCTGAATCACTGTTTTTCTTGGTGATGATTTTATTGCAGCCGCAGTAATAGCAGAGGTGGCGGCAAAACGGGATATGAAAATACAAAGACACTGGCACCCCTGGGTCTTTTTCTGCCAAAACGCGGGCTTCCATGCCGTCAGTAATCGGGGTAAATTCTAGCGCGGTTGGGTACGAGGTATAACGGGGACCTGAGCGGTTGTATTTATTGATGATAGCTTCATTAAACAAATGGGTTTGGGTCGTGTAGCTACGATTGGCATTGGCATACGGATTTTCGATGATTTCGACAGGACGATCAAAGGTGGGCAGTTCGCTGTCAGATAAAGGGCGAGTTTGGTCTGTCATAATAGTCTCGTATAGCGTGTAGCGTAAAATTCTCGGAATATTGGTTGTGATTATAACATAGTCATCCTAGATAGCCGATGATGAGAAAGCAGATGAATTATGCTATGATTTAGCCGTTTTTTATCAAAAATTGTCTAGTTGCTGCCATAAAAAAACGGCCTGTCTTGTGTCAAGGTAGCCGCCAATTGGTTGGAAAAGGATATTAAAAATGTCGTTTGCTCAAGTATATACACGCTCGGTGGTGGGTTTAAACGCGCCAAGCGTGATGGTTGAAGTACATTTATCGCAAGGATTGCCCGCAGTCACCATGGTCGGCTTACCCGAGGCAGCGGTACGGGAGAGTAAAGATAGGGTGCGCTCTGCCATTATCAACTCGGGTTTTCAATTTCCCAATCGCAGATTAACTATCAACCTTGCGCCCGCCGATTTACCCAAAGATGGCGCACGGCTTGATTTACCCATTGCTATAGGCATCTTGGCAGCGAGTGGTCAAATTGATGAAACCGTGCTTGCGCAGTACGAGTTTATTGGCGAATTGGCGCTCAATGGCGATTTACGAGCCATTGCTGGGGCGTTGGCAGTATCACGCGCGCTCAAAGCAGACCAGCGCACCTTGATTGTTCCCAAAGACAATGCCGATGAAGCGGTCAAAGTCGATGGCGTGAAGGTGTTGCAAGCCGATACCCTCAAAGCTGTGTGCCAACACTTGATGAATGAGCAACAACTCAGCCAAGCCGAGCATAAGGCATCTTACCAATCAGCCAATTATCAGCTAGATTTAGCCGATGTCAAAGGACAACACCAAGCCAGACGTGCGCTAGAGATTGCGGCAGCAGGCGGGCATTCGCTACTATTTTGTGGCTCACCTGGGACAGGCAAAACCTTGATGGCATCTCGCCTACCCACCATTTTGCCACCGCTCAACGACCATGAAGCGCTCGAAGTTGCTAGTATTTACTCGATTGCCAACAGTGATTATGACTATGGCACACGCCCTTTTCGCCAAGTCCATCATACTACCTCAGCGGTGGCGCTCGTGGGGGGTGGCTCGTCGCCCAAACCCGGTGAAATCACGCTCGCCAATCGGGGGGTGTTATTTTTGGATGAGATTCCAGAGTTTGATCGCAAGGTGCTTGAGGTACTCAGACAGCCTATCGAGAACAAAGAAATTGTCATCAGCCGTGCCAACTCTCAAGTACGCTTTCCCGCCAATTTTCAGCTGGTAGCAGCGATGAATCCCTGCCCCTGTGGCTACTATGGGGATAAATCAGGTCGCTGCCAGTGCCGACCCGAGCAAATCAAACGCTATCAAGAAAAGCTATCAGGACCTTTGCTGGACCGTATTGATTTGCATATTATCGTGCCTGCCCTGCCTGCCAGTGATTTGCAGTCAGCACAGAGGGGTGAGTCTTCTGCGGCAGTGCGTGAGCGGGTGATACAAGCCTATCAGCGCCAGCAAGCCAGACAGGGCAAAGCCAATAATGAACTCTCCCCCAGTGAACTTGACCAATTTGCGCCGCTTGGCGATGCAGAAAGTCGTATTTTGGCAATGGCACAAAGTCGGCTGAATCTGTCCGCTCGCGGCTATCATCGCGTCCTTCGCGTCGCCCGCACGATTGCGGATTTGGCAGGCAGTGACAATATTCAGACACCGCATCTGACAGAGGCATTAAGTTATCGTAGTCAATTAACGAATGCCTAAGTTTCGTGCTAACTCACCATACAACCAGCCTATAAAAACGGATGCTCGCGAAAAAATGTGGGCGGTAGGTTATCGTATTGGGTATCGTTGACGTATTTGGCTTCAAACTGTTTTTTCAGCGCTTTATAATCCGCATTGGCGCGGCATTCATCCCATTTTTGCTTAAAAATTTGCGCAGATTGGGTTTTGATTTGTGCGGATTCAAGCTGCTGTGATTGCTGTGGCAACTGCTCACGCCCATGCGCGCCACTTTGTCCTTTTTTAGCGTCAGGGACAGCGCCGTCATATTTTTTGCCCCCTTTGTGATTGGCATAACGACGCGAGCGCGTATAACCCATTTGGATAAATTTACGCGCCATATCAGCACCGACAAAATCCCCTTGAGCAAGGTAGTCCAAAAACATCGCATAGATGGTATCACTGCTCGCGCGCGCAAGTTCCGGCGTAGCAAATCGCCAATGCGGCAAAATCTCGGATTTATACGGCTCTACCAATAATACCCCTTGCTCACCGCGCCCCACCCGATACAACGCTGGATGCTCGCGAAAATTCAGCGTGTCAAAGTTGAGATGATAGTTAAATTCGTGCATGACTCAAAAACTCGGTCAGCGTGGCAAAGTCATCAAAGGTATGGGTCGGATGATAGTCACGAATATCTTGCCCATAGTTATAGCCGTATGATAATCCTAAGGTATCCATGCCCGCGTTTTGCCCTGCCAAAATATCGTTTTTGGAATCACCAATCATATAGCTTTGAGCGATGCTAAAGCCCAGTTTGTCACAGACGTGAAATAGTGGCATCGGGTCAGGTTTTTTGGCAGGCAAGCTATCGCCACCCAAAATATAAGCAAAAAGAGCTTGCCAACCCAATTTTTCGACAATCGCCGGAACAAAATCAATGGGTTTATTGGTGGCAATTGCGAGGGTATAGCCTTGCTCTTTAAGCTCACGCAACCCTTCGCTCACCCCTGCGTAGGGCTGGGTTCTGACACAGGTGTTTTGATGGTAGTAGTCAAAAAAGAGGGCAAGCGCCTGATTGGTATCGTTTTCAGTGAGATTGGGGTCAATGGTTTGTGAGCCTGATAAGGCACGTTGCACCAGTACTTTGCCACCATTGCCGACCCAGTTGCGGATGACATCTTCGCTAAAGTTGGCTTTGCCAAGCGTGGTTAGCATCGCATTGACGGCGTCTGCCAAATCTGGCACGCTATCAATCAACGTACCGTCCAAGTCAAAAATAAGTAATGATTTTTGGGTGATATTTTCCAAAGCAGATGTGGGGGTTGGGGTGTTAAGTGATTCGCTAGACATGGTGTTTCCTATCATTTGTCACCAAAGTTGATAGGCTACAGTGTAGCAGAATCACCTAAAAATACCATGCAACCGTCCATTAAAATAACCTAACCCTGACAACCAATTCCGGCTAAGAGCAGGTTTGACTAAAAACGTTAGTTTTCGCCATTACTCGGTTGATAATCTAGTGAGGCATCAGCGATTTCATTGCTAGCTTCGGGATTCAGCGCGCTGTCCTTTTTGGCGCCCAGTTTTTGATAACGCACATCTTCACCGGTAATACAAAAAATCAATTGCTCAGAGATATTACGCGCATGCGCACCAATACGCTCTATCGAACGTAGCACCCATAAAATATCAATGACTTTTGCTACATAGCGACCATCTTCCATGATGTATGTCATCATCGCGCGTGACGCAGATTTGTACATTGCATCAATTTCACTATCCTGCTCTATCACTTGGTAAGCACCTGTTGCATCAAACTTGGCAAAGGCTTCTAGCGCATTTTTTAGCATCATCTGCACAAAATTACCCATTTGATGCGCTTCATGATACCCAATCGGTGATTGACCTTCACGGGTGGCACGGCGCGCCATCTTGGCGATTTTTTTGGCTTCATCACCAATACGCTCAATGTCAGCACTGCATTTGCTCACTGCCATGATTAGGCGTAAGTCGGTAGCAGCAGGTTGACGACGTGCCAATACTTTGACCACCGAATCATCAAGCTGCTGCTCAGTAAAGTTGATTTCTTTGTCACCATCAATGACATCTTCGGCAAGCGCCACATCACTTTTTACCAAAGATTCAATTGCTTTGGTGAGATTGGCTTCTGCCATGCCACCCATTTTTAAAAATAAATTGACCAAGTTTTGTAAATCTTGGTCATAACTTTTTGATAAATGCTCACCAATTAAATTCATATTTCCCTTCCTAACTCATGGATTGTGACTCATGGACTGTGCAAAATTGTGATTAAAAAAGACGTTAAAGAAAAGCTAACTATAACTAAAAATTACGACAAAATGATGAAAAATAGCGCGCCTATTCGCTGATATTGCATCATATAAACCGAGCAAAAAACCTAACAAACATTTCAATGTCATCAAACTTTAACATAACCGTAATAGATTTGACATTTTGTTACATTAACATGGCAACAATTTTTCAGCTTTGGGTGATTTAAAACGCGACATATTGGTTGGCGACTCCCAAGCTAAGTTACCATCTTCCCTGACAATCATCTCATTTGTCCATCAAGGAATCATTATGAAACTATCACATTTAATCGTCAGTGTGGCATTCGCTGCTGTAGGCGTACAAGCCAATGCTGTCAACATCACAGGCGCTGGTGCAACCTTCCCACAACCTGTTTACTCAAAATGGGCAAGCGACTACCAAAAAGCAACGGGTAATCAAGTAAACTACCAAGGTATCGGCTCTTCAGGCGGTATCAAACAAATCCAAGCAAAAACGGTTGATTTTGGTGCCACTGATGCGCCCATGAGCCCAGCAGAGCTAAATGCCAGCGGCTTAATCCAATTCCCCGCAGTCATTGGCGGTATCGTACCTGTGGTAAACATCGCTGGCGTCAAACCCGGTCAATTAAAACTATCGGGCACCGTCCTTGCTGACATCTATATGGGCAAAATCACTACTTGGAACGATGCACGTATCCAAGCATTAAACCCAGGCGTTGCCCTACCTGCCGCTAAGATTACAACTGTTAATCGCTCAGACGGTTCAGGTACCACTTTCGTATTTACCAACTACCTAAGCCAAGTATCAAGCGATTGGAAAGCAAAAGTAGGCGCAGACAAAACCGTTAAATGGCCCAATGCTGCAGCAAGCGTGGGTGGTAAAGGTAACGAAGGCGTATCAAGTAATGTACAACGTGTTGCCAACTCCATCGGTTATGTTGAATATGCTTACGCAAAACAAAACCGTTTAGCGTATACCCAACTTCAAAACCGCGCCGGTAAATTTGTACTACCAGACGATTCAACGTTTGCCGCAGCGTCAAACATTAACTGGGCACAATACCCTGGTTTTGCAGTGACCATCACTAACATGCCAGCAGCCAACGCATGGCCAATCTCTGCAGCGACGTTCATCCTCGTACCTCGTACGGGCGGTGCAAAAGCCAAAGAAGTGCTTAAATTCTTTGACTGGGCATTTACTAATGGCGATGCACAAGCAACCGCACTCGACTACGTTCCCCTACCTGCCGCTACTAAAGCTGCGGTTCGTAAAGAATGGACGAAAGTTAAATAGTCATTTGCGTCAGCTTGCTACGCAAATTAACCCTGCCGATTGGCGGGGTTTTTCAGCTCAAAATTTTGCCAAAAAAGAGCATTATATCAGCTGATTATCTAGCACTTTGACCGTCTCATCGGTCAGATTGCCCGCAGCTTTTTGTAGGTCAATGTAGGCATTTAAATAATCAAAATACGCATTAATCAAATCGCGTTTGGCAGCGTGATATTGACGCTCTGCCAGTAGTGTATCTACCATCGAGCGCACCCCCAAATCATAGCCTGTTTTTGACGCTTGGGCGACGCGGCGATTGGCTTCCACGGCAGTTTGCTGGGCTTTAATTGTGGCACGCTGTGCGACCAAATTTAGATAGGCTTGGCTAGTCTGAGTCATCGCGGCTTGGTACACATAGGCGAGGCGACTTTTTGCCGCTTGCGCTTGTAGATTGCCTTGCTCAACGCCTGCACGTGTCCGCCCACCGGTATAAAACGGAAAATCCACTTCTACTCCAAAGCTATAATTGGTGCCATCAATAGCGCTTTGGTTATTATGGGTATAATCTTGCCAACCCACATTGCCTACCAAATCGACACGGGGGTAGATATTGGCTTTGAGATAATCGACTTGTTTGTTAGCAATCGCCACTTGGGTTTGTGCTAACTGAATATCGAGATTATTATTTTGTGACTGCTGCATCCAGTTTTCGATACTTTGACTTGCCACAAGATTCAAATCAGGTGGTAATTTGATAGCGTCTAGCTGATTGATTGGTTGACCGGTGAGCAGTGATAACTGCTGTTTGGCATTTACGATTGCCACGTCATTGTTGGCGATAGAGGCGCTGACGCTTTCAAGCCTTGCACGGCTTTCTTCGGTATCTACCCGCGCCGCTACCCCTTGCGCGAGTCTCGCTTGCATCATGTCATTTTGTGCTTTGAGTGCGGCGAACTCGGCATTGAGGCTATCTGTCATCGCTTCAGCGCGCAATACATTGAGATAGGCTTTGCTGATTTGCTCGATGAGTTGTTGGTGCTGCTGTAATAGCTGGATGTCATTGGCTTGACTGGCGAGCACGGCTTTTTCATAGTTTGCCCATTTATCAGCACGAAACAAGGCTTGGCGCAGTCCGATACCAATTTGGCTTACGCTATTGCCCGTGTCTGGGATGTTATCATCTTTGGGATAAAACTGGTTATGTTTGACACTGCCTTGTAGTCCCACTTGCGGCAGCATATCGCCAAACGCTAGCTGCACATTTTTTTGCGTTGCCAAATAGTCATATTGTTGCCCTGCCCAATTGCCATTGGTGCGCTGGGCTGCACTATACAATTCCCACAAATCCTTTGCCATCGCGGCTGGACTGAGGGACATCGACCCTATCAATGACACTGCTATCGCCCCTAACCGCCATCGGGCGCCAGTCGCTTTACGATTCCACAAACCGATACATTCCATATCAATAATTACAACATTTTCAACAACCAAGGAGCCTCTATCATACCGATAGTTGTCAAAAAAATCAGTAATTTAGTTGAGTAAATCATCGTCACAAAATGGCTAAAAATCTATTAGGTAAACCTGTGAGTTTTTGTTAATATGGAGGTATTGACTCGGGGTGCAGTTGGATGACATACCAACGGCTGAGACATACCCGCCGAACCTGACACGGTTAATACCGTCGTAGGGAAGTCGTCTATTAGGTTAGTTAGACCAGTGTTTTTCTAGAATCAGTCTTTTACTAGAACCAGTTTTTTCTAGAATCAGTTTTTTTAGAAACAGTCACACTCACCTATCTTCGCCCGAGTCCAGCAAACCATAATTTCATAACATAACATGGACTCGCTATGAACCAACTTACCAACGTTACCCACAAAACCCCTGCCCACCGTGACCCTACCGACGACCGCTTTGAAGAAGAAGCGCGTGATTTGACGCGCGCCTTACCGGCATCTCGCAAAGTCTATATCCAAGGCTCACGCCCCGACATCCAAGTACCGATGCGGGAAATCACCCTGACCGATACCCCGGTGGGCGGTTTTGGCAAGGCAGAAGGCGAAAAAAACCCACCGTTTTATGTGTATGACACCTCAGGGGTGTATACCGACCCCAATGTCGAAATTGACTTGACTAAAGGCTTACCAAAACTGCGTCAAGCTTGGATAGAAGCGCGCGGCGACACTGAGCAGCTTGCCAAACTCTCAAGCCAATACGGCAATGAACGTGCCAATGACATCGCCACGGCTAACCTGCGCTTTGGGCATATCGACAAGCCAAGACGGGCGATCAATGGCAAAAACGTCACCCAAATGCACTACGCCAAACAAGGCATCATCACCCCAGAGATGGAATACATCGCCATCCGTGAAACCCAAAAACAGCATGACCTGACAGATTTGCGTCAGCACGCTGGTAACAACTTTGGTGCCAATACCCCCAAAATTATCACCCCAGAATTTGTGCGTGCCGAAGTCGCCGCAGGACGGGCGATTATTCCCAATAACATCAACCACCCCGAATCAGAACCGATGATTATTGGGCGCAATTTTTTGGTCAAAATCAATGCCAATATAGGTAATTCAGCCCTGGGCTCCAGCATTGATGAAGAAGTTGCCAAAATGACCTGGGCTACCCGTTGGGGCGCGGACACCATCATGGACTTATCTACCGGTAAGCATATCCATGAAACCCGTGAATGGATTATCCGTAACTCCCCCGTGCCCATCGGTACCGTACCGATTTATCAAGCCCTAGAAAAAGTGGATGGCGTTGCCGAAGATTTGACATGGGACATCTTTAAAGACACCTTGATTGAACAAGCCGAGCAAGGTGTTGATTACTTCACCATTCACGCGGGCGTACTGCTGCGCTACGTACCTGTGACCGCCAATCGTTTGACAGGCATTGTCAGCCGCGGCGGCTCAATTATGGCGCAGTGGTGTCTTGCCCATCACAAAGAGAATTTTCTTTATACCCACTTTGAAGAAATTTGCGAGATTATGAAAGCCTACGATGTGGCTTTTAGTCTGGGTGATGGTTTACGCCCCGGTTGCCTACAAGACGCCAACGATGATGCGCAGTTTGGTGAGCTCAAAACCTTGGGCGAGCTGACCCAAGTGGCATGGCAGCATGACGTACAGGTCATGATTGAAGGTCCAGGGCACGTTGCCATGAACCGTATCAAAGAAAACATGGACTTACAGCTTGAAGTCTGTAAGGAAGCGCCTTTTTACACCCTTGGACCTTTGACGACGGATATCGCGCCAGGCTATGACCATATCACATCTGCCATTGGTGCGGCGATGATTGGTTGGTATGGTACGGCCATGCTGTGTTATGTGACGCCAAAAGAGCATTTAGGTCTGCCGAACAAAAAGGATGTCAAAGACGGTATCATCACTTACAAAATCGCAGCGCACGCGGCAGATTTGGCAAAAGGACATCCAGGTGCCCAAGCGCGGGATAACGCCTTGTCAAAAGCGCGTTTTGAGTTTCGCTGGGATGACCAGTTTAATCTCAGCCTAGACCCAGACACGGCACGTGAATTTCATGATGAAACCTTGCCAAAAGAGGCACATAAATCAGCGCATTTTTGCTCGATGTGTGGTCCAAAATTCTGCTCAATGAAAATCACCCAAAACGTGCGGGATTATGCAGCAGGGCTTGAGTTTAATAAACCACAGCTTGGGCAAGACATTACCCCTGATACAGGCGAGTTATCGGATGCCAGCCACGCTATCAAGCAGGTGGATACTGAATTGGTCGGGCAAGTCGGTGAAGCGTCTGCCGATGAAGTCCGCCTAGGTATGGAGCAGATGAAGCAAAAATTTATTGAAGAAGGCAAGCAGTTGTATAAAGAAGTTTAAGTCTTAATACTTTTATGCGATAATGTCAAGCTGATATTATCGCATAAAATTTACAAAAAAATTATTAAGGTTTAATATGGACTTCGAGGTTAAGGTACAGAACTTAGGCAAGATTAGTGATTCTACAATCTTTGTAAAGCCTCTCACCATTATCACTGGTAGTAATGCAAGTGGTAAAAGCTTTTTTACTAAAACACTGTATTCTATTATTAATATTCTCAATCAAAATCTTTTTAAACCAACTGTACTAAAAGATTTAAGAATGTTAGATAGCCTTCTAGATTTTTTAGAAAGTGAAATTCCTTACAAAGGTAAAAGGGACACTAATGAAATTAATGATTTGAGAATTATATCAAATTCCCTTCAAGATAATATTTTTGAATTATCTGACTTTGAATTGGAGGGTTTTTTTAGCTCATCAAAAGAACTTAGTAAAAAAATCAAAGATTTTCAGAATAAAATTAGTATTATCGAAAAAAGATTAAATGAGTCAGCACGAAAATCTTCAGAAACAGTTTCAAAGATTTTAGATACTTTGAAATTCAGAGCTGAACGTATTAATGAAATGATTTTGGGAAGTGAGAATGCCTACACTGATTTTATCAAAGAGAGTATTGATAAAGACTTGAACTTAAACTTCCAAATTTCAAATTCCTCGGAATTAATTTCCTTTGATAAATCTTTTGCAAAAGTTCAAATCAGCAATTTTTTAACTTATACACTTTTTGATGATAAAACTGAATTAGAACTGAATTTCAAAAGTAAATTAATGAAAGATGTATTTTCATTAAGTCAAGTTGTTTTCTTTGAGTCTCCAGCTTATTGGCGTGTGAGAGAGGCATTAATTGATAGAAAAAGAGGGCAAAGAATTACTTATCCTTTTAGTAATAGAGTCCTAAGTGGTGTTCCTGAGTATTTTTATGAACTCGATACTCTTCTGAATAATGAATATACTGAACCAACTGAAAAGCATTTTCCAGATTTAATTAAAAAGCTTGAAGATACTTTGAAAGGTAAATTCAAATTTAATGATGGGAAAGTTAGCTTTATTGATAATAATTCATCAAGAACAATCACAAAAAATTTAATTTCTTTTGGTATGACTAATTTAGGCATGATTCATGCCTTGCTTGAAAAAGGTATCATCACTAAGGGTTCATTTGTATTTATAGATGAACCTGAGTCTAATTTGCATCCTGAATGGCAAGTAATCTTAGCAGATGTTTTAATTAGCCTTGCAGAAAATGGTGTATATGTTATTACTACAACTCACAGTGCTGATATGTTAAAAGCATTTGATATCATTACCAAGGAAAGAAAATTAGAAAATAATTTTTTATCAATATCATATTTCCAAGATAATGGGTCTTTATTGAACATGGAAGAGTCTGATTTGAGCAGCATTGAACAAGCTCGTATGAAATTATTAGAACCATATGAAGACTTATTATTTAGAGGTTATGCGTTGTGATTGACCTTGAAATCGTTAAAGAGCCAATTTGCCATGCTTTAGGTAAGAATGAAGTACAACCTGAATCATCAATATATCAAGCATATAAAATTGATAGTGGGAAAAAGATTGGGTCTAATATTACAGTAAATGAAGGTCTATGCTCTTTAGTTGGATTCTCTCCTAGCGATTTTAAGCAAGCTGATTATTTTTTATTAGATGAAATAAATAATAATGCGCAAATTATAGAATTAAGTGATTTATCATCCGACTATAAAGATTGTATGAAAGCTACTAAAGACTTCGATAATGAAGATTTAACCTATGTTCAAATGATATTAAAAAATAAGGACAAAGCAAAAGATTTTGTTCATACAAAAATATGGAGTGAAGTAATATCCGAATTTAAGAATAAGTGGTTTGGTTCCATAGCGATTATCGAAAGATATTGTAGAAAAATTAATTTTAGCAATGATTTAAGTTACTCTTTTTTGATAGTATTGAAAAACAGCCAAGATCCTTACGAATTAGAAATAATTAGCAGAAAACTAAAAGGTATGGTGAGACACCAAATAAAAGTTGTTAATACTAAAAATTTAGACAAATCTCTTCTAATTAAAATTAACTAAGGATAATAAGTTTCATTTATTATCCTTAAATTTAATTCATAACTTGAAAATATCAATTATCCTTAAGGATAATAAATTACTCCTTTAACCCAAGCACATCTTGCATATCAAACTGTCCTGTTTGCTGCTCATTGACCCACACCGCAGCACGCACCGCCCCTGCGGCAAAGGTCATGCGCTCACGGGCTTTATGGGTGATTTCAACTATCTCGCCATCGGCGATAAACATCACGGTATGGTCGCCGACAATCTCGCCACCGCGAATGGCATGGATACCAATCTCGCCTGCTTTGCGTGCGCCCGTTTGACCTTCGCGACCATAAATCGCCACGTCTTTTAGGTTTTGACCGCGTCCTTTGGCAACCGCTTCAGCCATCATATAAGCGGTGCCCGATGGCGCATCAATTTTGTGTTTATGGTGGGCTTCGATGACTTCGACGTCGGCGCTGTCACCAAATGCTTTGGCAGCCATTTCAAGCAGTTTAAGGGTTAAATTCACCCCAGTTGAGTAGTTGCCCGCATACACGATGGCGATTTTTTCACTTGCCTGTTTTAAGATAGCGTTTTGTTCATCATTTAGGCCTGTTGTCCCAATGACCATATTGACGCCTTTGTCAGCACAAAGTTGTAAGTTTTTGGCAGTCGACTCAGGCAAGCTAAAATCTATGAGCACATCAATATCATGAATGACCCCTGCCAAGTCATCGACCAAAGCGACATTAGTTTTGTCAAGATTAACTAGCTCGCCCGCATCCACGCCCAACAAGCTTGAGCCTTGACGCTCTATCGCGCCTGCAAGGGTAGTTTGTGGGTTTTGTGCCACCGCTTGAATCAGCATACGTCCCATGCGCCCACCTGCGCCTATGACCCCAATTTTTACCATTTGCTTATCCTTTATCTAGCCCAATTACCTAGTGTAACTTTCTAATTTGATTTTCTAGCCTGATTTTCTTGCATAAATTTCTAAATTCAAATCATAACAGCTTGTCTCGCTGAATCCTAGCGTAACTCAACACTGCTTTATGCCAAAAAAACCCTTGCAATCATTACAAGGGCTTAATGTTTCACGTGAAACTTCTATCAGGCCAATAAAATTTAGTCAAACAAGTCTTTGACATCTTCTTTGAGTTTATCAAAGAAGGATTTTTTCTGGGGTGATTGCTGATGATCACCCATGGATGATTGTAGCTGACGAAGTAGCTTTTTTTGTTCGTTGTTAAGGTTGGTCGGTGTCTCCACCACCACACGGCACAACAAGTCACCTTTCATCGTCGTGCGCACGGGGGTAACGCCTTTGCCTTTGATACGGAATACTTTGTGGCTTTGGGTGCCTTCGGGAATGCGTAAATTGATACGTCCTTCAAGCGTTGGTACTTCCACCTCACGGCCTAAGGCTGCATCCGCAAAGCTGATTGGCACATCCATATATAAGTCAGCGCCTTCACGAGTAAAAATAGGGTGCTGTGCCACACGGATTTCAACATACAAGTCACCGCTTTCACCGCCGGTAATCGCTTCACCTTCCCCCGTTAAACGTACCCGATCGCCATTGTCGATACCGGCAGGAATGGTAACTTCAAGGGTGCGTGATTTTTCTTTAACACCCGAGCCATGACAGTCATTGCAAGGATTTTTGATTTGTTTACCTGAGCCGCCACAGTTGGGGCAGGTTTGTTGCACAGCAAAAAAGCCTTGCTGCATACGTACCACACCCGCACCACCACAAGTTGCACAGGTCACGATATCGCTGCTGTCTTTGGCGCCCTTACCATCACAAGTTTCACAAGGGGCAGGTGCGGTAAAGGTAATTTCTTTTTTTGTCCCTTGCACCGCTTCTTCAAGTGTCAAATCGAGCATATAGCGTAAATCTGAGCCGCGTCTGCTACGTCCACCCCCTGTGCGACCCCCAAAAATGTCGCCAAAAATGTCTTGGAAGCCGCCCGTGCTGCCACCACGACGACCGCCGCCCATGCCGCCAAAAATATCGCCAAAAATATCTTGGAAGTTTCCACCGCCAAAGCCGCCACCGCCCATGCCATTCTCAAACGCGGCATGCCCCATACGGTCATACGCTGAGCGTTTGTCGTCATCACTTAGCACTTCGTACGCCATCGAGGCTTCTTTGAATTTTTCTTCGGCGGCAGGGTCATCAGGATTACGGTCTGGATGATATTTCATCGCAAGTTTGCGGTAGGCTATTTTGATTTCTTGTTCATTAGCGGTTTTATCTACCCCTAATACTTCATAAAAATCGCGTTTTGACATAGTAACTCCTTTGGCAGCATAGTGTTGACAGTACGGAAGAGTGGGTTCGACCAGTAGCAACGTTTAACAGCTGCCAAACCTTTGAAAGACTAAAATTTAAAAATATGCAATATAGTGGCGATTTTTGTTAAATAATCAAGCAAATAATCGGCTATCAGCGCAAAAATATTTTCCTTTTTTTGCAAGAAAAATACGCAATAGCCTAGCCCGTTGTTTTAAACTAATTAGCAAACTCTAACTCTAATAGTCATTTATGAAAAAAGTATTATCTTTGCTAATCATCCTGGCACTGATTGTCGTCGCATGGGTATTTGCCTCCCCTTATTGGGCAGTGTACCAACTAAAAAAAGCCTATGATGCACAACAAGCAGACACCATCAGTGCAGCAATTGAATTTACGCAACTGCAGCAAAGTGTCAAATCACAGCTAAGCCCTGTATTAATAGAAAAAGCCAATCATGTGGCAAAATCCCCTATTTTGCAGATGCTCAATATCGAATTAAACCCTAATGACCTAGTGAATAAAATGGTTAATCAAGCCGTGGATAATACCGTCACGCCAGAGGGCGTACAGTATGCGCTGACAGGACAAGCGACCAGCGAGCCGCTCAAAACAAATGTCAAACTGCTAGGAGGCTTGGTGGCAGTAGCGATGGATAAGATTGATATCAAAGACTTGATTTTGGCGCGCAATTCAGCTGAGCTTAACCAAAAAATCAAACAACAACTGCAATCGCCTAATCCCAATGCTCCCACAGCAACGTCACAAACCCGACCGACCACACACTATTGTGGTGTTAACTGTTTTGAAGTCAGCGGACAGCTGCGTGGCTACCCCTTAACGCTCCGCTTGCAGCGCCAAGGGCTTATTCATTGGAAAATTGTGGGTGTGACGCTGCCGTTAAATGCTTAAAACTGATCAATTTCTTCAGCGGTCAAAAACCGGCTTTCACCTTTTTCTAATCCTGCTAAGGTAATGTTACCGATGCGGGCACGGTGTAGCTCAATGACTTTATTGCCAAAATAGCCCATCATGCGTTTGACTTGGTGGTATTTGCCTTCCGTGAGTACCAGCTTGGCATGGGTAGCATCAGAAAAACTTAACTCAGCGGGTTTGGTTTTATCATACTCGTCTTCAAGCATGATGCCTTTTGCCAATTCTTTAATCGCAAATGCCTGTTGTGCTTCAGTCATTGGGTCGGCAAGTGTCAACTCATACACCTTTGCCACATGATGTTTGGGGCTGGTGACGCGGTGCAAAAAGCCACCATCATCACTGAGTAGTAGCGCACCTGTGGTGTCGACATCGAGTCGCCCTGCAATCCGCAAACTACCTAGCTGTGGTACATCAATCAAGTCTGTAACAATCGGCCATTCTTTTGGCTTTAGGGTGCATTCAAAGCCTTCTGGCTTATATAACAGTAAGTAGCGATTGCCCATCGCGACCGATAATGGCTCACCCGCCCATTCGATATCGTCACCCACTTCATCGATGTGTAGGCTTGAATCTTTGACCACCTCGCCATTGACAGTGACTTCGCCTGCGTGCAAGATTTTTTTGCAGTCTTTACGCGATAGCTCGGTGGCTTTGCTTAAAAATTTGTCTAAACGCATTTTTTTGTTATCCTAGTGCTTGTTTTGTTTATTGTAACATAGATTAACCATGTCCTATTACACGCTTAGCGACCCATGTACTGCCACACTTGAGATTAAAAAAAGCCAATTTTTGGGCTTTGGGTTTGCCATTGATAGCCGCGAGCAATTAATGTTTCACGTGGAACATTTATGCAACCAGTATCCCGATGCACGCCATGTCTGCTATGGCTATATCATTGGCGACCCACACAACACCACCTCGGCAGGCTTTGATGACGATGATGAGCCCAGTGGTACGGCAGGCAAGCCGATTTTAAACGTGTTACAACACAAGGGCATTGGTAACTGTGTGGTCATTGTGGTGCGTTACTTTGGCGGTATCAAACTTGGTGCAGGTGGGCTGACACGTGCCTATAGCAGCACCGCGCAAGCAGTGGTTGATAACATGAATTTGCACGCGTTTGTGCCGTTAAGCGTGATACTGATTGAAACCGATTTTGCCAATGAGTCCTTTGTCCGTCATGTGTTGAATGAGCTTAATGCCACGATTTTGGCAGTGGATTATGGCACAGATGTAGTATTAACAGTGGAAATAGCTAAGCAATCTATCACAGATTTAAATGAAAAAATCGGGTTTTATGGAGCCATTAAAAATGAATAAGGATAATGTAAAAATTAGAAAGGCTAAGATTTCAGATACTCAAATATTATCACAACTCGTTCTATCATTATCTCACTACTATTTAGCAGATAAAACTAACCAATTACCCAACTGGCTTGTAGATAGCTTTACAGAAAAACAATTTTTGGCAAGAATAAATAGTCCAGAATACGTCCATTTCGTTGCTGAAGTTAATAATAGAATCATTGGGTTTATTGTAATAAAGCAACCAAATCATCTTTATCATCTGTTCGTTCACGAATGCTATCATGGGCAAGGGATTGGCAGACAGTTATGGCAATATGCTTATCATAAATTACAACTTGATAGTCAAAAAAATATTATTGTTAGGGCCTCTCTCTACGCAGTGCCAATTTACGAAAGATTTGGTTTTATACGAGCTGATAATATTCTTGAGAAAGATGGTCTAAAATTTTTGCCCATGCAAAAAAATCAAAATAGCTAACATTTTCCACTTTATTGCTAGGGCAAAAGCAGTAAAATAAAGCAAATAAAAATTTCTAGGTAACTTATGACGACCATACACCAACTTGCTTTGCTCCCCTTTCGCACCCCGTTTTTCTTAGCCAACCCCCACGTTCAAACCATTTTACCCAAGTTTATCAAACTGCCAAAACCCAATTATCAGCGTCACCTTCACCCTGACCGTACCGGCACCACCCAAGTGGCTTATGACTTTGTCTTTGCCAATACCGATAATCAGCCAAACCTTAATAAGCCATTGGCGGTGATGTTTCATGGGCTTGAAGGCAGCAGTGATAGCCATTATGCCATTGCCTTTGCCCACCAAGCGCACCGATTGGGGTATGATGCGGTTATCGTCCATTTTCGCGGCTGCGGTGGGGTGGATAATACCTCAGAATTGGACTATAACGCGGGTGATACTGCCGAAGCGGTGCATATGTTTAAGCTGCTAAAAACTCAGTACGGTTATAGCCGAATTGTAGCCAGCGGGGTGTCGCTCGGCGCCAATATGCTGGCGCGTTATATGGGTGAGCAAGGCGATGCAGCTGCCTGTGAAGCAGCGGTGGTGATTTCTGCGCCCGTCGATTTGACGACCTCGGCAAAAGCCATGCATCGTTTTGTCGCCAAACGGGTGTATACGCCTTATTTGCTCAATCCTTTATTGCAAAAAGCCTTCAAAAAGGTGGACGAGCCAGCATTAGTTAACGCATTAAAAAATATCAAGATGATTGATGAGTTTGATGAGTTATATACCGCGCCGCGCCATGGTTTTGGTACGGGGGCGAATTATTACATCCAAGCCTCTGCCCTACCTGTACTCAAAAACATCACTAAACCCACGCTGATTATCACTGCCAAAGACGACCCATTTTTGGGCATTCTTGCCACCCAAGACGATGTGTCACCTTGTGTGCGCTTACTGTATAGCCAGCATGGGGGACATGTGGGCTTTGTGCAATTACAAAACAAAAAACTCAATGTGAATTGGCTGCCTAGCACCAGCTTTAAATTTTTTCAGGCTTGTACTGACTGATTGCTATGGCTTCAATAAAAAACGCCATCACAATGACGGCGCTTTTTATTGATTAAAGTTAATGAGGGGTTTTTTAAGATTACTTCTAACATTATAAAATGCCGTAATTCACCATGGCTTTAGCAATCTTGTTAAAACCTGCTAGATTGGCGCCTTTTTTATAATCAATCCTCCCATCCGCTTGTTTGCCATGGTTAAAACAATCATCATGGATATTTTTCATGATGGTTTTTAATTGCTCATCAAGCACTGCAGAGGTTGCGTATTGACGTACCGAGTTTTGTGACATCTCAAGACCTGATAACGCAACGCCACCGGCATTCGAGGCTTTTCCCGGCGCATAGATGACGCCATTACTTTGGAAGATGGCGATGGCATCGGCATCACTGGGCATGTTGGCACCCTCTGCCACGTATTTCACGCCATGATTGACCAGATTTTGCGCATCTTGCCCATTGATTTCGTTTTGGGTGGCGCAAGGTAGGGCAATATCGGCTTTGATATGCCATGGGCGGCTACCGTCGATCCATTCTGCGTCATCACTGGTGCTGACGAAGTCTTTTAAACGTTTGTCTTGCGCTTTATAAGTTTTGAGCGCTTCAATTTGCTCTAAGCTAAAGCCATGCTTGAGATGTAAGGTGCCTTTTGAGTCTGATAATGTCAGTACCTGCGCGCCAAGCTCAATACATTTTTGTGCCGCATGTAACGATACATTGCCCGCACCTGAGATTAGAGCAGTCTTAGCCATCAAGCCGTCATGATGGGCTTCTAGCATGTTTTGTAAAAAATACACAAGACCAAACCCCGTTGCCTCGGTACGAATCAAGCTACCACCTTGTCCCACCGTCTTACCGGTTAATACCCCGGTAAACTCACGATTAAGCGTCTTATACATGGCGAACATATAATTAATTTCGCGGCCACCGACACCGATATCACCCGCAGGTACATCTATATCTGCACCAATATAGGGCGCTAATTCGCGCATAAAGGCATAGCAAAATCGACGGATTTCGGCGTCTGATTTATCTTTTGGGTCAAAATCTGAACCGCCTTTACCCCCACCCATGGGTAGACCGGTCAATGCGTTTTTAAAGACTTGTTCAAACCCTAAAAATTTTAGTACCGAAAGATTCACACTGGAATGAAAACGGATACCGCCTTTGTAAGGACCTAATGCATTGTTAAATTGCACACGCCAACCGCGGTTGACTTGAACATTGCCTTGGTCATCTTCCCAGTTGATACGAAATTGAATAACACGGTCAGGGTTGGTTAAGCGGTCAAATAGATTAAGGTGTTGATAAACAGTAGATTGGTCATAAACCGCTGCGATATCTTCCCAGAATTCTTCGACCGCTTGGATAAACTCTGGCTCATTGCTATGACACTGCTTTAAAATGCTTAATAACTCACTGCTTTTCATACCACTCCTCAATGCTTTAACTTCATAAAAATAGTGCAAAAACACTATTTTGGTGAATTTATAGTAACTTAGCACTGTCATAGTAATTTGTAAAACTATTTCTCTGTACCTCTTTGGCACGGTTTTGGCACGGTGGGTTGCCGAAAACTAGACATGGGTGTTTGTGAGCAAGTTAACCTGCAACTGGATTTAATAGCTGACAAAGCCTGATTTGTCCTTTAAAATTGTTAATTTTTAGCAAGGTTTAGCGGCTTTGGTTAGCCGCTAATGCGTATTTGACCTAAGGCAAACTTATGCACATTCATATTCTTGGTATTTGTGGTACCTTCATGGGTTCGTTGGCGCTGCTTGCGCGTGACCTTGGACATACCGTGACAGGCTCGGACGCCAATGTCTATCCACCAATGTCCACCCAGCTTGAAAATGCGGGTGTTGAGATTATACAAGGGTATGCCGCTAGTCATTTACAACCTGCACCTGATTTGGTGATTGTCGGCAATGCCATGAAGCGCGGTATCGAAGCGGTTGAATATATGCTCAATGAGCGTATTCCTTATACCTCAGGACCGCAGTTTTTGGCAGAGCAGGTATTGCAATACCGTCATGTATTAGCCGTCGCAGGCACGCATGGCAAAACCACCACTACCACCATGCTGGCGTGGATTTTACACTATGCAGGCATTGATGCCGGCTTTTTGATTGGTGGCGTGCCACTGGTTGATACCCCAGATGAACGCCTAAAAAAAGCGTTTGCCCACAGTAGTTATTTGGGTAGTGATACAACTGCGGATCATGAAGGTTACTTTGTCATCGAAGCGGATGAGTATGACAGTGCTTTTTTTGATAAACGCTCTAAGTTTGTTCACTATCGCCCAACCACCGCAATTTTAAACAACCTTGAATACGACCACGCCGATATCTTCCCTAACCTTGCCGCCATCCAAACCCAGTTCCATCACATGGTACGCATGATACCGTCAAATGGCAAAATCATCATGCCAGCAGATACCGAAAGCTTGGAAGAAACCCTTAAAAAAGGCTGTTGGACACCGATTTGGCGGACAGCGCTTGCTAGCACTAATCCCCACGCCGATTGGCAAGCCAAGCTAGTGAAACAAGACGGAAGCCAATATGAAGTCATGTTTGATGGTCACAAAGGACAAGTCCATTGGCAGATGAGCGGGCTACATAGCGTCAATAATGGCTTAGTGGCAATTGCGGCAGCCTACAATATTGGCGTATCGGTTGCACAAGCCTGTGAAGCCTTATCCAATTTTGCTGGCATCAAACGCCGTATGGAGCTGGTCGGCACAATCGATAACCACGGCAAACATATAGAAGTTTATGACGACTTTGCCCACCACCCAACCGCCATTGAAACCACGCTCGATGGTGCCAAAAAACGTTTTGCGGATAACCCAAAGCGTAAAATTTGGGCAGTGATTGAACCGCGTTCAAATACCATGAAACTCGGTACCCACCAAGGTTTGCTTGCGCCATCAGCGAGTATCGCCGACCAAGTCATTTGGTATCAACCTGCCAATCTAGATTGGTCAGTTGCCGATGCGATTGGCAATGCTGCCAACCAACAAGTGATGACATCGACCGATGCGATTATTAAGCATATTGCAGCGCACATTGGCGATGACGATGCGGTGATTGTAATGTCAAATGGCGGCTTTGAAGGCATTCATGGTCGACTGGTGAAGGCACTGCAGCAAGGCTAACTGTTTTAACCTTGTAAATTTGCTAGCAAAAATCGTGATTTTTTAGCATACTCATGATTACTTGTACAAATATTAGGTTACACAATGCTTACCCGAGTCATTTTTAATCAAAAAGGCGGTGTTGGTAAATCCAGCATTGCTGTCAACCTTGCCGCGATGAGTGCCCATCAAGGTTTGCGTACCTTACTCATCGACCTTGATCCCCAGTGCAACGCAACCCAATATATCATCGGCGATGATGCCACAGACATTCATCCCGCGCATATCACAGAACCCAATATTGAAAATTTCTTTTCGCAAACCCTGCAAGCGACGTCTAGCCCCATGCCGATGATGTTTGCATTTCCGTTTGGCGGTATGGCGGGTAGTCGCAATCAAGGGTTGGAGCATTGCATTCACACCACCCGATTTGATAATTTATCACTGATTCCAGCCAGCCCCATGCTTGCCGATATTTTGCAGCCCCTTGAAAGCAAACATAAAATTTATAAATTAAAAGACGGCTTAAACCTTTTAAGTCAGCAGTTTGATCGGGTGTACATTGATACACCACCGGCGTTTAACTTTTTTACTTTGTCGGCATTGATCGCAGCTGATCGTGTCATTGTCCCGTTTGATTGTGATATTTTCTCCAAACGCGCGCTGCAAACCTTGGTGCAAAATATCTTAGAGACGCGCCAAGACCATAATAGTGACTTGTTAATTGAAGGTATTATCGTCAATCAGTTTGACCCACGCGCCAATCTACCCAAAGAAGTGGTACAAACGTTGGTCAATGAAGGCTATCCTATGTATGAGACCAAACTTAGCCCTTCAATTATCATGAAACAATCCCACCATCAAAGTTTGCCGCTGATTTATTTGGACGCTAAACATAAACTCACCCAGCAGTATGCTGCGCTTTATCAAGAAATCGAATCCAGATAACGGAACTTACAATTAATCGTCTCTACTGACATAGCATTACATTAAATAAAAAATCCTCTTAATACTTCAAAGAGAACTTACATAATTAACAAACCAACATTTTAACTGCTGGTAGCTTGTCTATAAAATACCAGTCATCAGAGAGGCAGTTATTAGTTAAAACCATAAATATAACAATTTAGCGCTGTAACGCCTGCCAATCGATTAGGTAAAAAAATAAGTTAAAAATTACACAGGTTAAAAAATTAGGAGTGTTAAAATGAGCTTTATTTATATGATTATCATGGGTCTTATCGTTGGTGTTATCGCCCGTGCTATCAAGCCAGGTGCGGACGCAATGGGCTGGATTCTTACTATTGTATTGGGTATCATTGGTGCGTTAGTAGGCGGTTTCTTAGCAGGTATGCTAGGTATGAATGCCAATGGTGGCTTTACTGGTCTAATTTTCTCAGTCATTGGTGCTATTATTGTGCTATTCGTCTATGAGTTAGCCACTGGTAAACGCCGTATTGGTTAATACTGTATTAGTTAACTATGCAATCAATTTAGAATATCTATTTAAAAAAGGCATTTAATTTAAATGCCTTTTTTATTGGCTAAAATTTTCTGAACGCATGGTATCTAACACTTGGCATTTTGGCTTTAATTTTTTTCAGTTTAATTTTTTTGCCCTCATTGTCTTACTAAGTTTGGAATCTCCGCTTAGAATAATGCTATATTGTTGACTTGGTTTTTAGCACCAGATACCTACTAGACCCCTATTAGACACTAATGAGATACTAAGGTAAACGCTTTCATGGAACAACTTGTCAATTTTCAAACGCAAAATGGCGTTTTAGAAATCCAATTTAATCGTGCTGATAAAAAAAATGCCCTAACCAATGCCATGTACCAAGCCGTACAAACCGCGATGGAACAGGCAAAAAGTGACGATAATATTCGAGTGATTTTATTTACGTCAACGGGGGATTTTTTTACCGCAGGTAATGATCTTGTCGATTTTTTAAACAAAGCTGAAAACGACGATGCTGAGCTTAATGCGTTAGATTTTGTGCAGTTTTTGGGCGATTATCCCAAACCCATCGTGGCAGCGGTGACAGGCTCAGGCGTTGGCATTGGCTTGACGCTGCTACTTCATTGTGATTTGGTGTATATCGTAGAAAACGCTAAATTATTGGCCCCATTTGTGGATTTATCGTTGGTGCCAGAAGCAGGTTCGACCCTTTTACTGACGCAAAAAATTGGTTATCAGCGTGCCTTTGAGGTGTTTGTAATGGGTGAAAAAATTACAGGTAAACAGGCGGTTGAATTGGGCTTAGCCAACCAAGCTTTTGCTAATAGTGATGAGGTACTAAGCACGGCGCGCCAAAAAGCAGAAATACTTGCCAAAAAATCGGTGTCATCGGTACGACAAACCAAAGACTTGATGCGTAATGCCACAGAAATCCTAGCGCGTATCCAACAAGAAAATGTTCACTTTAGTAACCGTCTGCAGACGGATGAAGTCAAAGCGATACTGCGCAAATTTGTCCATAAACAATAAGGCAAAAGAGAACACTAATGCAAAAAAGCCTTTTAACTAGCAAATTAAAAGGCTTTTGTTTAACCCAACTTATTAGCCAATTTATTAGATAGCCATTATTTGGCTACCACAAACTGTTCAATTTGCGCACGCACCAAATTTGCATCATTATCAAGCACAGTCACATACTGCGCCAAGCTTTCGATATTATCGGTATGCTTGGGGCGGGGAATGTCAAGTTGACCGACAGCTTCGGTGATGGTCTCGGCAAATTTGGCTGGCAAGGCGGTTTCGGCGCAGACAATGACCTCACCCTTTTTGCGTACTTCACGAGCCACTTTTATCCCATCAGCGGTGTGCGGGTCAATGAGCTGATTGTCTTCGGCATACACTTGTTTGATTGTGGCGATACGGTCGGCATGGGTTGATTTACCCGATGCAAAGCCATATTTGCCATTGATGTTTGCCATCAAATCCGACATATCAAAGCCTTTACCTGCGTTGACATCCTGCCAAAGCGTATGGATTTTTTCGCCATTTTTCTCAGCGAGCAGGTACACAAAACGCTCAAAATTTGACGCTTTTGAAATATCCATCGATGGACTTGATGTCACATAAGTCTTGTCAGCGGTACGGGGGCTATATTTACCAGTAGTAAAAAAGTCGTGCAGAACGTCGTTTTCGTTGGTGGCGACGATTAAACGGTCGATGGGTAATCCCATTTCACGGGCAATATGTCCCGCGCAGATATTACCAAAGTTACCCGATGGCACGCAGAAACTCACCTTTTCGCTATTGTCGGTAGTGCTGGCAAAATAACCTTTAAAATAGTAGACGATTTGCGCGAGGATACGACCCCAGTTAATGGAGTTGACAGTCCCAAGGCTGTATTTGGCTTTAAACTCAGCATCTTGCTGCAGGGCTTTTACGATGTCTTGGCAGTCATCGAACATACCTTTGATGGCGATGTTATGGATATTTTTGTCATCGAGGCTATACATTTGTGCGCGCTGGAACTCACTCATTTTGCCATGGGGTGACATCATGAACACTTCGATATTGTCTTTGCCGCGCAGCGCATATTCAGCAGCTGAGCCTGTATCACCTGATGTGGCGCCGATGATGGTCAGACGCTCATTTTTTTTCTTTAACACATATTCAAAAGCATTGCCCAAAAACTGCATGGCGATGTCTTTAAATGCCAGTGTGGGACCATTTGATAACTCGATGATTTTGATGCCATCTTTGAGTGTACGAACAGGGGTGATATCAGGATTGCCAAATGCCTGCACGGTGTAAGTTTTATCAATCAGTGTTTTTAAATCGTCTTTTGGGATATCGGTGGCAAATAATTGCATGATTTCAAAGGCAAGCTCAGTGTAGCTTAAAGTGCGCCATTGGGTGAGGGTTGCTTCATCAATCTGTGGGTATTCTTCAGGTAGCATTAAGCCGCCGTCTGGGGCAAGTCCCATCAGTAACACATCACTAAATTGCATAGGGGCTGTTTTGCCACGGGTGCTGATATAGTTCATCTTTCCATCCATTTAATCAATTTCATGCAGTTTAGCATAAACCTAGCATTGCGATGAATGCCAATTTTTTAGCCACGTTTTTGCAGTAAGGCATAATAAAAACCATCGCCATCGTTTTGATGAAGCGGCAAGCATTGATAACCGATGTCCCGTTTGATTTGGTTGGATAAATTAAGGCTAAAATCCACGATTTGCGCCGCTTTGTGTGTGGCTAAAAACGCTTGTAATTGGTCTTCATTCTCTGCTTTTAACATCGAGCAAGTGATATAGAGTAGATAGCCGTTAGTAGCTAAATTATGCCAACAGTTGGCTAAAATATTCGCTTGTAACGCGGCAGTCTGCCCCACATCTTCTTCAGTACGTAGCAATGCAATATCAGGATGGCGGCGAATCACACCCGTTGCAGTGCAAGGTGCATCAAGCACTATCACATCAAATTGGGTATGTGCTTGAAACGTTGCAGCATCCTCACACACCAATTGTACATTTTCTTGGTTTAACTGCAAACGCTCAAAATTTTGGCTCACCCGTTGTAAACGTTTTTCATCATTGTCCAAAGCGATTACATGCGCGATATTTTGATGTTTCACGTGAAACGTTTTTGACTGATCAAGCTCCAATAAATGCGCCAGTTTACCTCCCGGCGCAGTGCAAGCATCTAGTAACCTCAAAGATTTATCCAAGGCGAGGCTTGCCAAAATATGTGCTGATAACTGGGCGTGTTTGTCTTGCACACTGACCCATCCTTCGGCAAATTTAGGCAAATCAGTGATTCTTATAGCGTCAGTGAGTTGAATGGTTTGCACTTTCTCAATGCCAATTGACACTAGGTCAAAACCGATGCCTTGTTGGGTTAATATATCGGCATAATCCTCTACACTACAAAATTTGCGATTGACGCGTAAGAATATGGGCGCAGGTTGGCGAAGCGCTTGCCCAAGCTCGGCATAGTATTCACCCCAATCCTGTTTGAGCTGTTTGGCAAGCCAATTTGGTAGACTGTGGTTTTTCTCAATTTTTTTGGCAAATTTGGCAGGGTTTTTTTGCACCTTTCGCAGTATGGCATTGATAAGTCCAGCACCGTAACCTTTATCGAGTTGTTTGACTGCTTCGACCGTTTCACCAATTGCCGCGTAATCTGGCGTGTCCATATACAGCAGTTGGTACAGTCCGATATTGAGGGCTGCCCATACGCCTTTGTCAGTGACTTCATGCTCAATCAAGCTTTCACCAATACGAGCGAGTGCCCACCATTGACGCAGCGTGCCAAGCAATAATTCATGGGCAAAGCCTTTGTCTTTTTCGCTCACTTGGTTGAGTAGTGGGTCAAGCAAGCTAGCCAATGACTCACCTTGTTGGATACGCTCAAGGGTGGCGACAACTTTGGCGCGAGTGTTAAGCTGAGAATGTAATTGGGTCATGATGTGCCTAATTGGTTATGAGTGAAAAATATCACCATCGTTGAGTTTATCTCCATTGGCAATTTGCTCAGCGGTTAACGGCTTACCCCCTGGCCACTGCATTTGGGTGATATTAATCAGATGTTGCACACTCTGATGTTGGTGGTTGGTCGCGTTTTTGCCACAGGCGACCAAAATTGCATTACGACCCACACTGACGATTTTACCTGCAGGTTCATGGGTTTGTTGGTCAAGTTTAATGGGTGCTGCTTCTATTATTTTGATACGCTGATTGGGGTCTTTATGTTCATCAAGATAGGTAAAGGCATTTAACGCACGGATTTGACGCTGAATACTGATGGCATCATTTTGCCAGTTAATCTCACCCTCTGCCGTGGTGATTTTCTCGGCATAATTAGCCAAAGCGTCGTCTTGTTTTTGCGCGTTTTGTTGATAGTTTTCTACATCAGACAGCACCGTCACAATGGCTTCACCGCCTAATTTGGCTAATTTATCATGCAATAGTTGGGTGGTATCTGTGTCAGTGATCGGGCATTCTATTTTATACAGCATATCGCCCGTATCAAGTCCCTGCGCCATTTGCATAATGGTAATGCCTGTAGTATCGTCACCCGCTAAAATCGCACGCTGAATGGGCGCTGCACCACGCCAGCGTGGCAATAATGAGCCATGAATATTGATGCAGCCAAATTTTGGGGTATGTAGTACGCCAAGTGGTAAAATCAATCCGTACGCAGCCACCACCATAATATCGGGGCGATAGTGTTTAAGTGTTTCACGTGAAACACTCCCATTGGCTGATTTTAAGCTAAAGCTTTCAGGTTGTTCTACCGCAATGTTATTTGCTAAGGCAAGTGCTTTCACGGGGGATGTGCTAATTTTTTGCCCACGACCAGATTTGCGGTCAGGTTGTGTATAGACTGCCACAATGTCAATATTAAGGGCTTTTTGGTGACTGATGAGTGCTTGTAAGGCAACTTTAGCAAATTCGGGTGTACCAGCAAATACAACCCTAAGCGGGGTTTGAGACATGATAAATTTCGTCTTAAATACAATAAATTTCTGCTATTATAATATGAATTGGCACAATACTTAAATCTAGCATTGTGATGATGGGTTTTTTTCTTTTACCTTCATTGACCGTTTTCTTTATTGGGTATATCACGCTGTGTCAAACCAGTTTTCTCTCTACAATCGCCCAGCAGCTCGGCGACTCATCATAACCTTGGTGGCTATCGAGCTGATACTAATAGTGGCAGGTTATGGACTGCTTTGGCTTTATGCGTTGCAGCAGCAACAGCAGCTTGGCAAAAGCTACCTCGTTGAACTGGTTGATAAACTCAATCATAAAATTACCCACGGTGAGCACGATTGGAGTCAGGTTAATTTAGACCAACATGAAGTGATTGAAAATTATCAGTTGATTGTCTTTGAGCCAACGGGTGATACTACCGTCGTCAAAAACAACCATAACGATTTCTCTGACGCCTTACCCAATTGGACGCTATCCGCCAAACAAAGCAATAAAATATTTTATGATGATCGTGGCTTTGAAGTTTGGCAGAATCTGGCAGAGGGTTACCGCCTATACGTTAAAGTACAATACTTCCCACTTTGGAGTAATTTTGCCAACCCTATCTATTTGCTGCCGCTGCTACTAGCGCTTTGCCTATTTTTATATGTGATGATTCAGCTGCGAAAGACTTACGAGGTTTGGTATAAATTTCTCGATTATGCCCAAAATTTGCAATTGCAAATTAGTCAAGGTTATCAGCCTGCCAAGCTTCATGAGTTTCGTGACCACCCTGAATTACGCTATTTATCTCAGCTGTTTAATCGTCATGCTTATAAGATGGGGCAATATTATGATAAGGTTCGCGAGTTAACCTATCGACAAAATATTTTGATTGATACTTCACCAATTTTGCTATTTATCATGAGCAGAAATGGTCGGATTGTGTACTTTAATCATAAATTTTCACAAGTGTTTTATACCCCGTTTCAACCGGGGTCGATGTATATTCTCAGCGACTTTATCACCGGTGCCAATAAAACCACGCAGCAGTTACTAAATTCGCTCGAGAATATTCAGACTTATGCGACCTTACCCGTGACCAATCTACAGCGAAATCTGTATTTTGATTTACGCATTACCCCGTATTATAACCGTTTTGGTCAATTACAAGGTTATAGCTGTGGCTTACAAGATACCACCGATTATCACGATAAGCTGCAAAAAGCGTGGGTCGAAGATAAATTTACTGCCGATAAATTAACCAGTTTTAATAAAATGTGGGCAGTAGTGGGACATGAATTGCGTACCCCACTGAGTGGTCTAGTCGGCATGATAGATTTACTTGCTGAAGATAAAGCGCAGTTTAATAGCGAGCAACAAGAAACCATCGCAACCCTGCAACAATCTAGCCAGACCATGATTCAACTGCTCAATGATATGCTAGATGTTGCCAAATTAGACGCAGGCAAGCTACAAACCAATGTCACGTCTATTGATCTCTTGAAGTTACTACGCCAAACCACTGAGCTGATGCTTGGTAATGCCCGACGTCAAAAAATTAGTCTGTATATTTTTGTGGATCCCCTTACCCCCCGTTTTATTGATTGTGATGAAGGTAAATTACGCCAAATTATTTTAAACTTATTGACCAATGCGGTGAAATTCACCCGAGAGGGCTACGTGGCTATCACGGTTGATAAAATCGATAGCCATCACCCATTAATCAAGGCTAAAACTAGCCAAAATGCCGCTGTCAGCAAAGATTGGTTAAAAATATCAGTAAAAGATACCGGCTTAGGCATTACAGAAAAAGACCAACAAAAGTTATTTTCCTACTTTGGTCAAGCCAATGATTCCATTAGTCGGCAATTTGGCGGTACGGGGCTTGGTTTAGCTATTTCCAATAGTTTTTCACATTTATTGGGCGGGTTTATTCATTTAGAAAGTCAATTTGGTGAAGGCAGTGAATTCCAACTATTTTTACCGATTCCAAAGTTTAGTCTGCAGTCTGCTTACCAATATAAAACTGGTAATTTAAGGGTAACACTGATTATTATCTCGCCATTTTCTATCTTTGAGCGAGTGAATAAAGTGCTAAATTATGTGGAATTGCCGCACCATATCTTCACAGCTATTGATGAAGCCGTTATCGATACGATTAATAACCTTGATTTGCAAGGCTTGATGCCGGTGTTTGTGATTGATGATGTAGCACTTAAAGCCAATAACCACTTATTAGATAATATTCATTTTTATGCTGATGCGATTAAAATTATTTTAAGTATTGAATCCCCCAAAACTTTGCCACCCGAACACCAATTACAATTTGATGGGTATTTGCAAAAACCTGCGTCTTTAAGCCACTTGATTGCGGAGGTGAATCATCTATATGCGTTAAAAATCAAAAAAGAAAAAACCAACACCCATCTCCCTGTACAACTGGCATTTAAGCAATTTTTGCAGCAGTACCCTAATCTCTCTCATTCTAGCGTTACCGTAGCATCCGCACCACCACCCGTTAATAACTATAATGTTTTATTGGATACACCAATTCAATTATTTGATAATGGGCAAACGAGTGTTGATAGCCCAACCGATGCGCATCACTCTAGTCAAAAATTGATACTAATAGCAGAAGACAACCCCGTTAACCAAAAAATTGCCAAAAAACATTTGGAAACCTTGGGTTATCGCTATCTTGTAGCCGATGATGGCGAGCAAGCGGTTAAGTTACTCAGTGAAAATCGTCAGCGAATCGGACTTGTGTTGATGGACTGTCGTATGCCAATCTTAGATGGTATTGAAGCCACACGTATTATTCGTCTCAATAAAGATAGTGTGCCTATTGTTGCCCTAACCGCCAACGATTCTGATGATGATAGAAATATCTGTTTAGAAGCGGGCATGGACAGTTTTTTGACCAAACCTATCAATAAGCAAAAACTCATCGAAGCCATCAATCATTACATGGTCTGAGACAATAAAAAAAGACCAAATTAACTTGGTCTTTTTTTGTTTGAAGTAAAACGTTATTAGGGTCGAGTTTTAAAAGTAAATTGGTTGGTGGTTTTTTGCCCATCATTATAAACCAGTTGGTAACTGACTTGGTAGCCAGTATTGGGTTTAAGCGGTAAATCTGGGATGAAGATGACTTCATTTTTACTTAATAGTTTATTGGGGTCAGAGAGGCTTGTGAGCGTATGTATCATGCCTATCGACGTACCATTTTGCGTTATTGCGGCTGTCGCCTCAGCGATAGTTTTATCAAAAGGTGCTAACACATATACAGGTTGTCCAGTCGGATGGTCTTTTAAATCTCGGGTTGTACCAAATGGGTTCGGGGTTTCATCTCTGAGTTCATAGTCAGTAGTAACCCCATCACAAGGGAAATTCAAAAGCTTGGTATTTTCTATATATTTTTGGCTGAAAGGTAACGCAGATACGATTTCTAATAGACTTGTATGATTAATTTCATTATTGGCGGTCCATTTGACTAATTGATAGCTTAATCCTACCTCAGTAAATTGCGGATAAACTAAACTGCGCAGGTGATAAGGTGCAGCAAATAAATGATATAACATGGCTTCGACTTTGGCAGTGTCATCTATCGTATAACTACTATCCTTAGTGGAGAAGTTTGATAACGAAATATTCTCACCTTGCGCTTGATAATCGTAATGAGTGCTAACTGCTTTTTTACCCAAGGTAGAGGGATTTAGTCTAGTGGCTAAATCAATACCTGAATAATAGGGGTTGGTAATCCCTGTATCTAATAAACCCGTTTCAACTCGCTCTTCATGACTTGCAAATGGCTGTTTATTTGTTTCAGTTACCGATGCCATATAGCTAGCATGATTCATTGCTGTAAGGTTAAGATTCTGATTGGCTGTTAGACTACCAAAGCCACACTGACTGCGATTTTCATTCAATAACTTTATCGCAGCCAATTCTACTGTGCTATTAGTGGTAGGGGTAGGAATAGGGGTTGGGGAAGTGGTTGATGATGGGGTTAATGAGCTATCGCTGTTACCGCTTCCCCCGCCGCCACAAGCGGTTAATAAAGTCGCTAACAATGTTAACATAATAGCACGGTTGAAGAAATTATTTGATAGCAGCATGTCCATTTAAACTCCCTATAACCTTAACCTCACGTTTCAATATGTATCATGACAGATTGATTTGATTGAGTTATTGTTACACTTTTTTCGAGAAAAAAGAAGTTCAATTTTTCACCATACTCAAAATTTTTCGTCAATTGCTGACAAATTTATGCTTTGCGATTAGCAACTGGCTATTTGTTATTTTTAACTACCAATATCATTTAGCCACCAATATCCCTTAATGGGCGACCTTTGTAGCCGTTACAGTAATCACACCCTGTTTAGTCCCTAAACCCCCAAATTTGACAATTTTTGTTCAGCTAAAAGTTTGGCAGGGGATATATCGGTGTTATTTGCTAAATCCATTTTGTTGTAGGAAATTTAAGGTAATGCCTTCATGATTAGAATTTGACATGGTGTCTGGTGTTGACACAAGAAGTTTTTCTAAATATCTGGCTACCACATCCACCTCGATGTTAACTTTTGTTGCCACTTTCCAATGTCTGGCTATGTTGGTGACGTGCGCTGTATGCGGGATGATATTTAAACTAATCACATTACCTTCCACCAAATTACTGGTCAGGCTAATACCATCGATCGTTACAGAACCCTTGGTAGCGACATATTTGGTAAACTCGCTTGGAATCTCAATCTCTATATAAATCGAGCGCGAATCATTTTTTATAAGTTTAACCGTACCCGTGGTATCAACATGACCGGTGACAATGTGTCCGCCAAATCGTGTAGTAGGCAACATGGCTTTTTCAAGGTTTAATACATCGCCAACTTGCCATTGTTGCATCGCTGTTCTATTGAGTGTTTCACGTGAAACATCAACGGCGTACCAGTCTTTACCTTGTTCTATAACAGTGAGACAAATCCCGTTACTTGCAATCGAGTCACCCAATTTGACATCAGCAAAGTCCAAATAGTCAGATTGAACTTTTAAGCGTACATCACCCTGTGTTGGCGTAATCGCAACGATTTTTCCAGTGGCTTCAATAATACCTGTGAACATTGTTTATCCTAATTTTTTATCATAACAATGCATTTTAATGTACTTTTACAACTATCACAAACATAAAATATTATTTAGAATAGTTAAATTATAATCAAAAATCAGCTGTAATTTAAATTGGGCATCAAGCGTTCAAAAAATTAAAATGATAGAGCTAGCTTTTGGTGGATAATTTAACCTCACAGACTACTTATGACCTTATTTATCTACTTATCCACTGGTCATAATTGTGATAGGTAACGGGTATTTTGTCGGATGTTTCATGTGAAACACCGCTTATAGTCTAGCATTACAGTAAAATCCGACTCTAATCATTGTTTCATGTGAAACACTTATCCACAAAAGAAATGCTGGTTTTAACGCTTTCATTAAATTTAGCTAACAATGTGGATAAGTTTTAAAAAGCAAACAATATAACAGTTTAACCAATTTTTTTAGCAAGATTTAACTAGCAGATTGTGTGGATTTACTTATCAAAGCGATAGATTAGTTTGATATCATTGCCCATTGTTTCATGTGAAACCAGTGAAGCGACCATTTGTTGGTACATATGCTGTGCCGTAAAGTTAATCATGGGCTTAGCATTGTTACCCAAAATGCATGGCGCTTGATACACGACTAATTCATCTACCAAACCTTGTTGTAAAAAACTAGCAGCGACCGTCGCACCCGCTTCAACCAACACATCATTGATTTGGTAATTATCTTTTAAAATAGTGAGTAGTTGGGTTAAGCTCATAGTTGCGTCTTGGATAAGCAAAACGGGACGCTTGTTGATTTGACTTTGGTACCATGCATCCGTCATTTGGATGCGTTGACGACGGTCAAGCACTACCAATAGCGGCTGGGGTATGTCGTCTAAATTTACCCCTAATTGCTGACTACGGATATTTAGCGCAGGATGGTCTTGTAGGATGGTTTCGCTCCCCGTAATAATCGCCCCTGCCTGCGCTCGTAAACGCTGTACATCCTCGCGTGATTGGTCGCTGGTTATCCATTTTGACTCGCCATTTGCCATCGCGGTGCGTCCATCCAAACTTGTCGCTATCTTTAAGCGCACAAAAGGCAAGCCGCCACGCATGACTTTAAAAAAGCCTTCATTTAATTGATAAGCCGCTTGCTCACAAATACCGGTAATGACTTCGATACCTGCCTGATGCAGTTTGGCAATACCACCACCATCGACTTTAGGATTAGGATCGACAACAGCAATCACAACACGGCTAATACCCGCTTTGATTAGCGCATCCGCACAGGGCGGGGTACGTCCATGATGGCTACAAGGCTCAAGCGTAACATACGCTGTTGCGCCTTGCAATTGCTTGGCATAATGCTCATGTGCTTGGCGAAGGGCAAACACTTCGGCGTGGGGTTGTCCTGCTTGATAGTGAAAACCTTCGCCAATGATTTGATTATCTTTGACAATGACGCAGCCGACATTAGGATTGGGACGGGTGGTGAAACGTCCTTTTTTAGCCAGCTCAATGGCGCGTGACATGTAGTATTGGTGCTGATAGCGCTCAGCAGGTGATAAAGTTGCCATCATAATAAAACTTAGGATTGTAGATGTTTGAGCTTGTGTGGGTGAGTCAAATCTTCGATACGTTGATTGATTTCTTGTTTATTGGCGTCAGTGGTGAGGTTTGACACCATGTGTTTGAAGGCTTCAATATCTTGAAAATCACGATACACGCTAGCAAATCGAACGTAGGCAACATCGTCAATTTGGCTCAGCTCTTTCATGACGATTTCACCTAAAATTTTACTTGGCACCTCACGCTCACCGAGCTGTCTGAGCTGTTTTTCAATGCGGCTAATCATGGCTTCAATGTTGTCGGTCGATATCGGACGTTTTTGTAACGGTAGCTGCACTGAGCGACGCAGTTTTTGTCCATCATACGGCTCGATACGACCATTGGATTTGATGATACGGGGCATTACTGCCTCAATGATTTCAAAGGTAGTAAATCGCTCTTGGCACGCGGTACACTGACGACGACGACGTACCTGCGCACCTTCTGCCGCGAGTCTTGAATCAATGACTTTGGTATCTTCAGCATTACAAAATGGACAGTGCATGCGATTTCCTAGCTAAGTTTAAAGCTTTTAATTTATTTGCCAATACAAAAACTGCCAAAAATCTTACCCAATAAATCATCGGCGGTAAATTCACCAGTGATTTCGTTGAGGCTAATCTGCGCTTGGCGTAGGCTTTCCGCCACCAATTCACCGGCATGAAACAAATGCAATTGCTCATCGGCTTCTCGTAGCGCCATTTGGGTACGGCGCAGCGCATCAAGATGGCGGGTTCGTGCAATTAAGCTATTTTCAGGGGGATGAAAACCGACTTTATCACAGATTTGATTGACCAATTCTTCAAGCCCTGTACCATATTTACAAGACACATAGACGGGGTGATAAATCTGCTCTTGTGATGAAAGTTGCTTGGGCAAATTTTGATGATTGTCGGATAAATCAATTTTGTTGGCAATCATTAATATCGAATTGGCATTGGGTAGGCTACCAAATAATTCGCTCGCCAATCGTAACGGCTCATGCTCACGGTGTGCATCATACACCATAAGCAGTAAATCAGCTTGGGTGATGGCTTGTCGTGCTCGCTCAATGCCTGCCTGTTCGACAATATCATCGGTTTGGCGCAGCCCAGCGGTATCGGTCAAATTTAGCGTTAGACCATTTAACACAATGGTTTCTTGTAGGATATCACGGGTTGTCCCGGCAATATCGGTCACAATGGCCCGCTCTTGCCCTGCAAGCCGATTGAGCAAGCTAGATTTTCCCGCATTGGGTCGCCCTGCAATCACAACTGAGACACCATCTCGCAGCAGCTGCCCTTGTTTGGCAGTGGCTAACACATTGTTTAATTGCTCACAAACTTGGCGTAATTGCTTGGCGATATGCTCATCTGCCAAAAAATCAACCCCTTCTTCATCGGGGAAATCAATAGCGGCTTCAACATACAGCCGTAGCTGAATTAACTGCTCAAGCAGCGCATTAATTTTTTGTGAAAACTCACCAGTCAACGAGCGCATGGCACTTTTTGCGGCAGCCACACTGGTGGCATCAATGGCATCAGCAATCGCTTCTGCTTGTACCAAATCAAGCTTATCATTATCAAAAGCCCGCGCCGAAAACTCACCCGCTACCGCTTGATTTGCACCCAATTCAAATACACGGGTCAAAAGTTGCTGCTGCAAAATCATACCACCGTGACCTTGCAACTCAATCACATCTTCACCTGTAAAAGAATGGGGGGCAGGGAAATATAACACCAATCCCTCATCAATCACCGTATTATCACTATCATAAAATCGGCAAAAATAGGCAAATCGCGGTTTGAAAGCTTGACGACCTGTCAACGCCAAGGCAATTTGGTAACTGTTTGGACCTGATAAGCGTATCACACCAACCCCGCCACGACCCATTGGTGTTGCAATGGCGGCAATGGTTGAAGTAAGCGCGGTCTGAGAGTTATTTAACATAATTTTTTACAATCTAACATTTCGGGTAGTCAGCATTGACTTAATACTGATATTTTAACATCCACTCACTGATTACAACATGATTATTTTTTGCCAATAAAAAACCCTTTAAACAACGGTTTAAAGGGCGATTAAAGTATCAAATTACGGTTCGATGGATTTAAACCACGTTGCGTGCTGCCGCTTTTGCTGCTTGCTCACGCTCAACTTTTTTATTGATAAAGTATTGCTGCGCCATACTAAACAAATTGTTGACCGTCCAATACAGCACTAGACCCGCTGGGAAGAATAGCATAAACACGGTGAAAATAATCGGCATAAATTTCATCACACGAGCCTGCATAGGATCTTGCGGCTGCGGGTTTAGCATCTGCTGAAAAAACATCGCAGCGCCCATAATCAGTGGCAAGATAAACAATGGATCCATGGATGATAAGTCACGAATCCAACCAATCCAAGGGGCATGGCGTAATTGTACTGATTCAACCAGTACCCAATACAACGCCAAGAAAATCGGCATTTGCAGCAATACTGGTAAACAACCTGCCATTGGGTTGACTTTTTCTTCTTTGTAGATGCGCATCATCTCTTGTGACATACGCATACGGTCATCACCATATTCTTCTTTTAAGGCTTGCAACCTTGGGGCAACTGCGCGCATTTTTGCCATCGAGTGATAGCTTTTATTGGCGATTGGCATTAACGCGATTTTGACCAATAAAGTAAGTACAATAATTGACCAACCCCAGTTACCCAACACTTTATGTACATTATCCAAAATCCAAAATAGCACTTTTGAAATCGGCCATAAAATACCGTAATCAACAGTTTTATCTAACCCCTCTGCCAAAGGTTTTAAGTTGGTTTGAATTTTTGGACCGGCATACAAGGCAGACGTTAACGTCACTTGCTTGTTGGGAGCAACTGACACAGGGTTACTGGTAAACCCGATGATGTGATCTTTGCCAACTTCACGGCTATAAAAATTTGCTGTGTAATCCTTTGGCATCCAAGCGGTGACAAAATAGTGCTGTACCATGCCAATCCAGCCTTTATCACTGCTGGCTTTTAAACCCTCATTGAAATTACCAAACTTGAGTTTGTTATAAGGCTGATCTGGTGTACCCCATGCGCCCCCTAGGTAAGTCGATAGGCTAATTGCGCCTTTGTCACCTTTACCTGGGTCTTCGCTATTATCACGTTTTAACTGCGCATACATTTGTCCTTGCCAAGGCTGCGTGCCGTTATTGGTGATGTTATAGCTAACGTTGATAGGATATTGACCTTTGGTAAACTTATAGGATTTGATGATAGTTACACCATCTTTTTGATAAGTTAAAGGCACGACCAATTCGGCTTGATTAGGTTGCATGACAAATTGGTTACTAGGCGCGGTAAAAGTCGCACGGCCATTGCTATTATCAATACCATTGGCACCAATTAACCCTGACTGAGCCACATATACGCGATTACTATCTTCTTCAAGGAGTACAAACGGTTGGTTGCTATTTAATGTCTGGGTCTGCTCTCGAAGCGCCGCGTATACCACATCGCCACCCACTGGATTAATACGAAGATCATATTTGTCCGTCATCACGCTAATGAGCTGTGCGCCCGTTTTCTGGGTAGTGGGAGCAGCAGTTGGCGTGGTTGCCGTTGCCGCGGGAATATCACCCGTTGGCGTACCTGAAGCCCCCGCCACTGGCACATCATTGCTACTCACGGCTGTGGTTGTTGGGGTTATCGCCACGGGTTTATTTACATTGGTATAATCATCCCGCCATGCCAGAATCAGCAAATAACCCGTAATCAACATTGCGATAATAATCAATGTCCGTAAAATTTTTTGCATATATAGCTATCCTATCTAATGATATTGCTTAAAATCACTAGTTGCTAATAAAGTAAAAACAATTAAAAAATAGAAGACATTCTACTAAAAAAAAGTTAAAAAAGATATTCTATAAATAGTTGACTCGATTACGCTATTTGAGACTGGCGACAAATTTTTATAATTTAATTATCTACATCAATTAATGATAGTGGTAAGCATATACAAAAAAGTAAGACGGGCGTGTGTTAATATAATGATAGCGGTAGCGATATAATGGCTTAGGGACAAAATCAATCCCATGCCCACCCCAAGGATGGCAGCGCGCGATACGCTTGACTGTCAATATCCCACCCCGGTACCCCCCATGCAATCTTACCGCCTCTAAACCATAGCTAGAGCACGTTGGATAAAACCGGCAACGAGGTGCAAACCATGGGCTAATCAAACGCTGATAAAATATAATCATACCCAGCAAAAATTTTGCTAATAATTTATCCATGGATTAAGACCAGATTTTTTATCACCTTCATTTGAGTAAAGATATTACGAACTGCCCAAAAAATTAACTCCGTTTCAACTTTCTAATCTTATCGTTGATTAAGTTAAAGCCCATCGCTAATTGCTGCGCAATTGCTTCATTTGGCATGTCATCGGAAAACTGCTTGATAGTTAACAAAATATCAACTTGACCATTTAGCTGGTGCTGATGCAACCGAAAATGCTCTCGCGTTAATCGCTTAATACGATTACGCTCATGGGCACGTTTGACTTTCTTTTTAGTGATCGCAAGACCCAACCGATTTACTGCAGCTTGTCTTTGGGTATCGGCTAAAACCACTTTGACAAAGAACAATAAGTTAGGCTGATGAATTTTAAACATCACAACAGGCTGTGACTGATTTTCACCAGTTTTGGTATGGCGACCCGACATCGCTTTAAAATCTTTAGGCGTTAGCAGCCGCTGTGATTTATCAAATTTAAAAGGTTTGTCTGCCGTCATGAGGATAAGTCCAAATCAATACCAAAGCACCATTAAAATAAAAGCCAAAGCTATAAATATTTTATAGATAGGGTAAAAACAGGCTGAAATAATAGAGTAGGGGAGTATGCTAATCCTTAGTTACGAACGGACTTCTAGCATAACGATTAGTACAACAATAAAAAAAGCGATATAAGAAGTATATCGCTTTTTACTATAACCTGTTTTAATATCAACATTAAATCAAGTTAACAAAATAGACATTACACCGTTAAACGATGACGGCCTTTAGCACGACGACGAGCTAAAACTTGACGGCCATTTTTAGTAGCCATACGAGCACGGAAACCGTGAGTACGTTTACGTTTGATTACGCTTGGTTGGAAAGTGCGTTTCATGCGATTCACCTTGGCTAAATTTACGTGACATTTAACCGATAGCGGTTAAAATACAAAATTTCAAAACAGTTAATCTCGTATTATCCTTAATTTTAACCAATAGGTCAAGGATAACTAAGCTTACCGATTAATTTCTTTCTTAAAATTACTGGTACAACCAATTATTTTGCTTATCTAAAATAAAATTTTTGTATAACAAATACAACTTAGTAAAAAGTTATCCACAAAAAATTTTTTTATTATTATATATTAAATAAGTATTATTTATTATTATTAAGCACATCTATTTCAGTGGATATATAGTAAAATGATAATAAAAAACAATTATTTATAATGTTGATAAACCTGTATATAAATAGTTGATAGTTTGTTATTAACTTCCATTTTTAACTTATCAACAATTATATCCACATTATTATCCACAATAATTTTATTTGTAAAATAGCGGTTTTATGATACATTACACCAATTTTGAAGATGCTTGAATTAGGAAAGTGAAGTTATGGCGGATGCATTATGGCTTAAGTGCGTTGACGAATTAAAATATCAAGTACCTGATAATATTTTTACCATGTGGATTCGCCCATTATCCGCCTCAATGCATGACAACACGATGGTCGTCAATGTACCTAATCAATACTTTGCCAGCTATGTTGAAAAAAATCATTTAAGTCAAATTCAAACGATTTTACACCAGCTTGAGCCAACCCTACCAATTCATGTGCAGATTCAAATTGATAAGGGTAACGCAATCACTGATGCTGTCGGTACACAAGACCTTGGTGAGCAAAAAGTGACGCTGGTAAAAAATGAGCAGCAACGCTCTTTTCAGTATATCGATCCGCATTTTACGTTTGACCAATTTGTAACCGCAAAATCCAATCAAATCGCTTATAGTATTTGCCGAGAGACTGCCAACAATTTGGGTCAATCAAAAAATAATCCGCTGTTTATTTATGGCGCGACAGGTTTGGGAAAAACCCATTTGATGCAAGCAATTGCCCACGAGATTTTAAAGCAAGGCAAAAGTTTTTATTACTTCACGTCCGATAAATTTGTTAACCAGCTGGTGAATTCATTAAGAAAACAAAAAATCGATGAGTTTAAAGATAAAATAAAAAAAGCCGATTTATTGATTATTGATGATATTCATGTGATTGCGGGCAAGCAAAAAAGTAGCGAGCAGTTTTTGCTATTGCTCAATGATTTTATGAGCAAAAATAAACAAGTGATTTTGGCATCTGATAAACACCCGAGCGCACTGACTGATTTTGACGAACGTTTAAAGTCACGTTTGGCTTGGGGGGTAGCAGTAGCGCTAGAGCCGCCAGAGCTAGAAACCCGTATTCAAATTTTGCAAAAAAAATCCAAAGCGCAAGAGGTGAATTTGCCAAAAGAGTGCGCTATTTTTATTGCTCAGCATATCATCGCCAATGTGCGAGAGTTAGAAGGTGCGCTGAACAAAGTTTTAGCCATTTCCCGTCTGCTCAATCAGCCTATCCATTTAGAACTGGTACAAATGGCGTTAAAAGATTTGATTGCCATTCGCGTACAAGCGGTCAGTATGGATAATATTCGCAAAGTCGTTGCTGAGTTTTATGATATATCGGTTAAAGACCTGATGGGTAAAAAGCGTTTACGTCATATCGCTCGCCCGCGTCAGGTGGCTATGAGTTTAGCCCGTGAACTAACCAATAACAGCTTTACAGAAATTGGTCAATCATTTGGCGGTCGCGACCATACCACGGTCATGCACGCCTGCGAGAAAGTACAAGAACTTTGTGGCAGTGATCTGATGTTTGACAAGGATTATCGATCATTAAAATTAATGTTACAGACTTAGTATTTAGTATTTTGTTAGCTCGATTAAAAAGATTTTTACTCAATTACCCCGTATAATAAGTTTTAATTTTTCCATTTGTTATAACCATTCATTTTGATTTGAGGCGGTGCCATGCAATTAGTAATCTCTCGCGATTTTTTACTACAAGCGATTAATTTAATTTCAAAAGCCGCTGACAAACGCCATAACATGGTGATTTTGGGTAATATGAAATTGGCGTTAACCGACTCTCAATTGGTGATGGTAGCGTCAGATTTAGAGCTTGAATTAAAAGCCACCCTCAATTTGCCAGAATCGGCGTGCAAACAACCAGGTGAAATCACCGTTCCTGCCAACAAATTCAAAGATATCGTAAAATTATTGCCCGACGGTTTACCCGTATCTATCAGTGTAGGTGACGACAATCAGTGTCTAATTGTGTGCGGTAGTAGTCGTTTTAAACTCAGCACTTTACCTGCCCAAGACTTTCCCCTGTTGGGTGAACCAGAACAAGTTACGCCTATTCAATTGGGCCGTGAAGACCTCGTCGATTTGCTGGATAAAACGCATTTTGCGATGGCGGTGCAAGATGTGCGTTATTATCTTACCGGTATGCTGTTTGAAGTCAAAGAGCGGCAATTGGCGACGGTATCAACCGATGGGCATCGCTTGGCATTGGCTCGTACGGTGATAGCGTGTGATGATAGCGTGGCACTGGCTGCAATTTTACCAAGAAAAGCGGTACTTGAATTACAACGTTTATTAGCAGAGCTTAAACGCATGCTACCGAATCAAGATAATAAAATCACCCTCAATGTTGGTCGTGAATTTTTACAAGTTTTACTCCCTTTTGGGGAAGTCGATAGCACAGGTCAGCTAAAAAATGCCATCATGGTGGCTTTTACTGCCCGTTTGATTGATGGTAAGTTCCCTGATTATCGCCGCGTTATGCCATCATTAACCAACAAAATTGCCCGTATCAGCCAAGAGCAGCTGGCGAACGTGCTTCGCCGCGTGGCTATTTTGAGTAACGAGAAATCGCGTGGCGTGATTTTTGATTTTTCAGGTGATAACAATTTGATAGTACGTGCTAGCAATGCTGAGCAAGATGAAGCCAGTGAGCAGCTTGAGGTTAAATATCAAGGCGAGCCATTAGAGATATCATTCAATGTGGCTTATTTGCTAGATGTGCTGAATGTACTGCAAGGCGAAATTGACTTTAATATGAGCCAAGCCAATGCTTCGGTATTGGTACAACAAGTCAACGATAGCAAACACGAATTTGTGGTTATGCCAATGCGTATTTAGTCAGCGGGCATATTTTTTTAAATCCAGTGATGAGTAGTGACGTAGATAAATCATGCAAATTATTGAATTAGCTATTCATCATTTTCGCAATCTTCACACGATTGAATTACAACCCAGCAGTTGTAATGTGTTCTTGGGTCAAAATGGCAGCGGAAAAACGTCGCTATTAGAAAGCATCTATTTATTATCGCGCGGCAAAAGTTTTCGCCATCATCAACCGAGGCATTATATTGAGCATGGTTTTAGCGATACCACGGTTTTTGCTAGGCTCAATCATGAGCAAACGGTCGCTATTGCCAAATCCCAAGACGCTACCACGCAATTGCGACTCAATGGGCAGTCACTTGTCACCCAAAGCCCACTTGCCCAGCTGCTACCCACCCTATTGCTTGAGCCTGTGAGCCTTGCACAGCTAGAGGATGGTAGTCAAGCAAGGCGTGAAATGTTAGATTGGTTAGGGTTTCACGTGGAACAGTCATTTCATCCCAATTGGCTGTCTTATCAGCGTCTATTAAAACAGCGCAACAGCTTATTAAAGCAAAATGTTGGCAACGTCTTATTAACTAGCCTGCAACAGCAAGAACTGTCAGCTTGGGATTACCAGCTAAGCCAACATGCAGAAAAAATTCACCAAGCCAGGACCCGCATCATTGAACAATGGCAGCCCCATTTTTTGGCGCAAGTGCAAAAATTTTTACCCCAATATGCCGAAAAATTACGATTGCGTTATACACCGGGGTTTGATACTGAAGCTGGGTTAGCCATTACTTTAGCCAATCGTTTAGCGTCTGACATTGAGCTTGGCTATACGCGTATGGGATGCCATCGGGCTGATATCAATGTTGTGCTAGATTTAGTGCATACTGATGCAGCAGGGCATAAACACAAGCAGACATTGCTTGCCACCGATATGCTGTCACGGGGTGAAAAAAAATTATTGGTCATGGCGCTTCGCTTATCGCAGTTGCCGTTACTCAATCAGGTTGATAAAGTACCTTTGGTATTAGTGGACGATATCACAGCGGAATTGGATAGTGACGCGCTTATGTTGTTATTAACTGGCTTAAAACAAGTTAATTCACAGCTGTTTATCACCAGTCTCACCCAAGATATCGTTGAGAGTATTCAAAAGATTTGGCGGGATAATATAAAACTGTTTCACGTGGAACAGGGAAGTGTTAGACAATTACCGCTTGAAGTACAAGCTATTAAAAACGACCTATAAAAACAAGTAACATTTTTAGGTGACTAAGGTTAGATGATTAAGTATTTTTTCAAACTGATGTAACTTAAACCCTCTCTTTTCTAGCTCAGCTAAATCACTATTTTGCCTGTCATAAGCAGGGATATTCAGTGACTTTTCCCCTAAAATTTGCTACAATAAACCCTTTATTTTTCACCAAAAAACTAAGAAAAAAATCAACGATTTTGACCATAAAATCGAATATGTTCTGACGTTTTTGCCATGCAAAACTTATGGAGTCATCATGACTGATACATCTGCGAATGTAGCCGATCAGACACAACAATCTACTACCCAATCAAGTCATCAACAAAATAAAGCTTATGGTTCTGACAGTATCCGCGTACTTCGTGGCTTAGAAGCCGTGCGTGTACGCCCTGGTATGTACATTGGCGATACCGACGATGGCACAGGTTTGCATCATATGGTGTTTGAAGTAGTAGATAACGCCATTGATGAAGCTTTGGCGGGTCACTGTGATCAAATTGACATCATCATCCACGAAGATGAATCGGTCAGCGTCAAAGACAATGGACGCGGTATACCTGTCGATATTCACCCAGAAGAAGGGGTGTCGGCCGCGCAGGTTATCATGACAGTCCTGCATGCGGGCGGTAAATTTGACGACAACAGCTATAAAGTCTCAGGTGGTTTGCACGGTGTCGGTGTGTCAGTGGTTAATGCGTTATCAAAAAAACTGGTGCTCGATATTTGGCGTGATGGTTACCACTATAGCCAAACCTATGCCGACGGTGAGCCCGTAGCGCCTATTGAGCAGCTTGAAGCCACCCAGCAAACAGGCACACAAGTGCGCTTTTATCCAAGCGATGATATTTTTACAGGCACGATTTTTGATTTTGAAATTCTCGCCAAGCGCTTACGCGAATTGTCGTTTTTAAACTCGGGTGTACGCATCGTATTGACGGATGAGCGCGATGACAAACGCCATGAGTTTGAACACGTTGGCGGTCTATCTGAGTTCGTCCATTACATCAATGCGGGCAAAACTGGATTAAATGAGGTGTTTCATTTTACCAGCGAAGAAAATGACGGTATCAGCGTCGAAGTAGCATTGCAATGGACAGATAGCTACAACGAAAAAGTATTATGCTTTACCAACAATATCCCGCAAAAAGATGGCGGTACCCATCTTTCTGGTTTTCGTTCGGCATTAACGCGCTGCCTAAATAGCTATATGGATAGCGAAAACTTGATGAAAAAAGAAAAAGTTGCGGTAACAGGTGACGATGCGCGGGAAGGTTTAACCGCGATTATTTCTGTCAAAGTACCTGACCCAAAATTCTCAAGCCAAACCAAAGACAAACTGGTATCAAGTGAAGTCAAACCAGCGGTTGAATCAGCCATGCACGATAAGTTTAGCGCTTACTTGCTTGAAAATCCCAATGCTGCCAAAGGGATTGCTGGTAAAATCATCGATGCCGCTCGTGCGCGAGAAGCTGCGCGTAAAGCTCGTGAAATGACCCGCCGTAAAACCACCCTGGATATCGCAGGTCTGCCCGGCAAACTTGCTGATTGCCAAGAAAAAGACCCTGCGATGTCAGAGCTGTACATTGTGGAAGGGGACTCCGCAGGCGGTTCTGCCAAACAAGGGCGTAACCGTAAGATGCAGGCGATTTTACCGCTGAAAGGTAAAATTCTAAACGTAGAACGTGCGCGTTTTGATAAGATGCTATCGTCGCAGGAAGTGGGCACCTTGATTACCGCATTGGGTACAGGCATCGGACCTGATGAGTACAATCCTGACAAATTACGCTATCACAAAATTATCATCATGACCGATGCGGACGTGGATGGTTCACATATTCGCACCTTGCTCCTGACATTCTTTTTCCGTCAAACCCCGGAGCTATTAGAACGTGGTCATATTTATATTGCGCAGCCACCGCTGTATAAAGTGAAAAAAGGTCGTCAAGAATTGTACCTCAAAGATGATGAAGCGTTAAAGGCCTATTTATTGTCGTCAACCATTGATGATACCCAGCTGCATTTGAGTGAAGGTACGCCTGCGATAACAGGGCAAGCGCTAGAAACCTTGCTTAATGATTATAACCAAACTCAAACCATCAAAAACCGTTTGCAAATTAAATATCCAAGCGCCGTATTGGATGCGTTGGCAATCACCAGCAAACTTAGCATGCCAATGATTGAAGATGAAGGGCAAATGCGAAATTGGGTAGAAGCGTTAGCGCAGAATCTAGCAGTGACGGCAGACGGATTAGACCCACAAATTGAATTAGAGTCCTTTAGCAAACAAGAAGGCGATCATCAAAAAACCTATTATCTACCGCGCGTGACGATTTTTATCCATCAGTTGCCACACGCGTACTTATTAGATACCGCATTTATTGGTTCAGGTGAGTATAGCCGTTTGCATCGCTTAACCAGCCAATGGAAAGACATGTTATCAGATACCGCTTATGTCGCTAAAGGCGATAAAAAACTGCCGATCAAAGACATGGGTTATCTATGGCAATTTATTATGAGTGATGCGCGCCGTGGTTTAGCGATTCAGCGTTACAAAGGGTTGGGCGAGATGAACGCTGATCAATTATGGGAAACCACGATGGATCCAGAAAATCGCCATATGCTAAAAGTCACCATTGAAGATGCGATTGCTGCTGATCATTTGTTCTCGTGTCTGATGGGGGATGATGTAGAACCGCGTCGTGCCTTTATTGAGGAGAATGCGTTAACAGTGACCAACTTGGATATTTAACCCAATTTTAGGGTCGTGTTTTAATACAATGGAAACCACCTTATGTTGTAATAAGGTGGTTTTATTTCAGCTTGAATTTTTAGAAGAGATATCACATGATTGCCTTATTACTGCTAGCGATAGCCTTATCGATGGATGCCTTTGCTGTAGCGATTGGACTCGGTGCCAAACACCGCCAAGATACGACCAAAATTGCGGTCATGGCAGGCGTATATTTTGGCGTGTTTCAAGGTTTGATGCCTTTGATTGGTTATCTCGGTGGACGTTCAATCTTAGGATTTATCGCAAATTGGGCGCCTTGGATAGCGTGCATTATTTTGGTGGGGCTTGGTGGAAAAATGCTGTATGAAGCCTTATCTGGCGATGATGAAGATGCTGCATCACAAGATTCCACCCCGCACAATATTGCTTTAGATATCGCCAATGATGCCAATGTTGTCATCACCCATAAAACCATGACTACTTTAGCGATTGCAACCAGTATTGATGCAATGGCAGCCGGATTTACCTTAAATTTAATCCCAGTCAATCCTTATGTATCCTGTGCAGTAATTGCCGTGGTAACAGGCATTTTTAGCTTTATAGGCGTATTTATGGGCAAGCAATCAGGCACGTGGCTAGAGAGTAAAGCTGAAATTTTTGGTGGGCTAGTATTAATCGGTATTGGCATCAAAATGGTAATTTAATAGACCAGCTTTTTTGTCTTTGATTTTAATGGTTCAAATAAAAAAGACTTTCATTAATTTGAAAGTCTTTTTTTATTTTAAGCTAACTTAATCGAAAGATTAACGCTTAATACGATACCAGGCATCACGTGCTGCTAGGCGAGCTTGGTCCCAAGTCAAACGTGAGCTACCTTTGAATTGTTCCCAATCATTGCGTAAGTCATTTTCAACACTTTCAAACTCATTAGCAGTATTGAAATGATGACGTGCACGGTAACCATAATCATACGCTGAGCGATAGTCGGTATCGTAATCATAGCCTTGGCTATAGTAAGTCGTCGTATTGTAGTTATTACGCCAGTAGGTATCTTCTTCTGTATTACCTTCAAGCGTATTTGCTACGGCATTACCTGTGGCTGCACCTGCTACAGCACCAATGGCACCGCCAACCAATGAACCTACTGGACCACCTACCGCACCAATCGCTGCGCCTGTAGCAGCACCGGCTGCCATACCTGTACCACTGGCGACAGGGTTAGCTTCTTTACGTTGTTCACCTGCTTCAGTTGGGTTAACTGCTTCACCGACTTCATGACCGGCTGCGCCACCGGCTACAGCGCCAATCGCGCCACCCACTAAGGTACCAACAGGACCTGCTACTGAACCAATGGCTGCACCGGCTGCGGCACCGCCTAGTGCACCAGAACCACTGGCAACTGGATGAGGTTTTTCGTAAGCATCTTCAGCAGTGGTAGGGTTGACTGCTTCACCGACTTCATGACCTGCCGCGCTACCTGCCACGGCGCCAATCGCACCACCAATCAATGTGCCAACGGGACCCGCTACTGACCCAACGGCTGCACCAGCTGCGGCACCACCTAATGCGCCTGTACCAGTAGCAACAGGATGACCTTTTTCTTCACCTTCTGCATAGCCATCCACTGTACGTAAACGTGGTGAATATTCTTGACCAGCAATACGAGCATCTGTTTTATTCCAACCATCACGAATGGCTTCTTTGGCATCTTCCCATGCAAGACGTGAATTACCTTTTACTTCATGCCAGCTACGTTCAAGATCAGATTCTACACTGTCAAACGTTGTGCCAGCTGGGTATTTTGCACGATTGGCATAGCCGACGGCATAAGCTGGTTGATAGTCAGTGGTATAATCATAACCATCTCTATAGTAGGTTGTTTGTGAATAGGTATCATTCCAATAAGTATCTTCAATCGTTGGATCAATCGCTTCACCTGCGGCGTGACCTGCAGCACCACCAGCGATGGCACCAATTGCGCCGCCGATTAACATACCCAATGGACCACCGATAGCACCGATGGCTGCACCTGCAGCAGCACCACCCATACCGCCTACTGCAGTACCGATTGGGTGTGAGCCTGGCTCACCAGTGATAGGGTCGCGGTTTAAGTCTGAATTATTAATATTATCTACCATGATTGTATCCTCATTTAAAGTTTTTTCATCCAAGCCATACTAGTATTTAGAAAAAAATTTTAATTAATATGGCTATTATTTTTATTGTCGAAAAACGATTAAAGGTGATATTAACTTAAAATCAATAAATTAAAATCAATTTTTTCATGAATCCGTTTTCGGTTATTACCCTTTCATAATAATAAATTTTTGCATCTGCTGTATAGTATTATGAGCAATCTTTTCGTAGAGTTTGGTAAACCTAAAGCCTCTTAGATGAGGTTTGTGTAACAAAGATAATCAATTGGTGAAAGAGATACAAAAAAACGCAAGTAAAGACTGTTTATCAGAGAAATTTTTTAAGAAAAATTTTTACTTAAAACATTCATGTAGCTATTTTTCACCCTATAAAAATCAGCAAATAAAGCCGTTAATTGGTACAATACCCATAAATTTTTGAAACCTGTTAGCATCGGTTCAGTTAAGCTATTTACCTAAATTTAAAGAGGCTTGTATGTCAACATCCAACAACTCAATCAAACAAGACCGTATTTTGGTATTGGATTATGGTTCACAGTACAGTCAACTGATTGCGCGCCGCGTGCGTGAAGCAGGGGTATTCTGTGAAATGTACCCATACGATATTGACGCACAGCGTATCCGCGACTTTGGTGCAAAAGGGGTTATTTTATCGGGCGGTCCAGAAAGCGTGTATGCAGAAAATAGCCCAAAAATTAATGACGCCGTATTTGATATCAATGTGCCTGTGCTAGGCATTTGCTATGGTATGCAAGCGATGGCAGACCGTTTCGGTGGCAAGATTGAAGCCAGTAGCCACCAAGAATTTGGCGCTGCTATCATTGAAAAAACCGCTCAAGATAGCTTCTTTAAAGGCATTGAAGATGAGCCTAACAAATTACACGTTTGGATGAGTCATGGCGATAAAGTCGTTGAGTTACCTGCAGGCTTTGAAGTGACTGCCAGAACCCCAAGCTGCCCAATTGCTGCGATGGCAAATGAAAGCAAGCATTATTATGGGGTGCAGTTTCATCCAGAAGTGACCCATACGCTACAAGGTGAAGCATTGATTAGCCGATTTGTCCACCAAATCTGTGGCTGTGCCAATGCGTGGACGCCGGATAACATCATTGAAATGCGTGTGGCGCAGTTAAAAGAACAAATTGGCGATGAGCAAGTGTTGTTGGGACTTTCGGGCGGCGTTGATAGCTCGGTGGTAGCCGCACTGCTTCACAAAGCGATTGGCGAGCAGCTAACTTGCGTGTTTGTTGATAATGGTTTGTTACGGCTCCATGAAGGCGACCAAGTGATGCAAATCTTTGCTGAAAACATGGGCGTTAAGGTCATTCGCGTGGATGCTGAAGAACGTTTTTTGACCGCATTAGCCGGTGTTAGCGATCCAGAAGCCAAACGTAAAATCATTGGCAAAACCTTTATCGATGTGTTTGCAGATACCGCACGTGAACTGTCGGGTGAGGGCAAAGGCATTCAATTTTTGGCACAAGGCACCATTTATCCCGATGTCATCGAATCTGCAAAAAGTCACCAAGGCAAAGCACATGTGATCAAGTCGCACCACAATGTCGGTGGCTTGCCAGACGATTTGCAGTTCAAACTTATTGAACCCTTACGTGATTTGTTTAAAGATGAAGTGCGTAAGCTCGGTGTGACATTAGGGCTACCTGAAAAAATGATTTATCGTCATCCTTTCCCAGGTCCAGGTCTAGGCGTGCGTATCTTGGGTGAAGTGAAAAAAGAATATGCCGATATTTTGCGTCAAGCCGATGCCATCTTTATGCAAGAGTTGGAAAAATCTGGTTGGTATGAGAAAACCGCACAAGCGTTTGCGGTGTTCCAACCGGTAAAATCAGTGGGCGTGGTCGGTGATGGTCGCCGCTATGCGTGGGTGATTGCGTTACGGGCGGTTGAAACCATCGACTTTATGACAGCGCGTTTTGCCCATTTGCCGTATGATTTGATTGAAACAGTGTCTAATCGCATCATGAATGAAATCAAAGAAGTATCACGTGTGACCTACGATATCTCAAGTAAGCCACCAGCGACCATTGAATGGGAATAAAGCGACTAAAAAAAGCTAATAAAAAAAGGCGATTGATTATCGCCTTTTTTATGGTTTTAGACCACGACCGATAGTGTTATCGAGTATTGCTTTTACGGATCGCCAAAATAATCATTACCAATAAAATGCTAAAAAACCCCAGTGATAATTCTGGGATACTAAAGCCTAAAAACGTCCAGTCAATCACCGCACACTCGCCAGAACCTTTAAATACTTCTTTCAACACTTGAGCAATCGGCAGCGTATCCATCCAATAGTCCAGCCCAGGACCACATGAGGGGACTTGGTCAGGTGGCAGGTGTTGAATCCATACATGGCGAATCGCCACAGCAATTGACCACAAAATGCCGAGCAGCGCGCCAAACATCAACAAAATCTTTGCCCAAGCTTGTTTTGGATTGAGTAAAAAGGCGATAAATGCAAAAATCCCCATCACAATTAAACCCACTCGCTGAAAGATACACAGCGGACACGGGTCTAATTTTACCACCCCTTGCAAATAAAAATAGGCGAAACTCATGCCAATAATACTGGCTAACGTCAATAGTCCTGCCAGTCCCCGATAACTTAACAAGCTGTGGGTCAATGAAGCATCACGCATAAAAAAACCATCAAACAATTTAGTGAAAAAGAATAAGCCAAACCATAGCGCTTAGAATTTTAGAAATTTAACCCTACAACATAATCAGTCCAACGATACCTGCTAACTGGCACCTGATAACCAGCACCTGCTAACTAGCGAAATTGACCCACATAGGCATAAAAATCTTGTGTGTCATTCTGCTCGATATCGGCTTGCTCACGCACAGAGTTTTTGGCAAGCTGCTCAAAGTAAGTCATTTGCTCAGGGACCAATCCTTGATGTCTTAAGCGATTGGCATGCATTTGCGCCAGTGACTTACCAAACTGCCAGCTACTATCAAAGCGTTCGGTATCGACTAATACTTGCGCTGACAGGGTATTGTCTGGATTTTGCGCTTTTGCCATCATCGATTGCCACGCATTGCGGTAATCATTGCTACCATAGGTGACATCCATGAGTTCTGATAGCTTACGCATACCTAGCAGATGCTGTAGTAGCCAGTCTTTAAATGCGACTTGCCCAGCTACTGTATCAATCATTAAGTTTGGCTCGCGCCCTTGATTGACGATTTTTTCTTGGTTTTGAGCAAGTAGGGCATCTTCATCGGGCAATAAGTCAGGACTATCTAGCAATAGACAGTACAATGCCAAAATTTCCATAAAACAGGCGGTATTTAAGCTGATACCGATTTCGCTGTACGGATCTAAGTCAATCGCTCGGAGTTCCACATAAGCGATACCGCGCTTGGCTAAGGCATCACTGGGGTTTTCGCCAGGTTGGGTAATTTGTTTGGGTCGAATCGGGCTGTAGTACTCGTTTTCAATCTGCAAAATATGGTCATTGATTTGAATGGGATAGCCGTTGTCGTCATCGAGTCCCAACGCGCTAAAATTAGGATGCGGCGTGTGGATGGCATTACGCAAACCTGCGACATATTCATCGAGACTGTTGTAGCGGATATCTAAATCATCTTGTACACTATTTTGATAACCCAGTTTGCCCATGCGCAGAGAGGTAGCATTGGGTAAATAGTAGGTTGATGCGTTCATTGGCTGTAGCGGATGCTCGCGACCCTTTAAAAAACACGCGCACACGGCAGGACTTGCACCAACCAAGTACAGCACCATACCACTTAGACGTTTGAAGTTACGAATCAGACCCAAGTATTTTTCATTTTTAAATTCAGTTAATGGCTGGGTATCACCTAACTGCTGTTGCCAAGCGGTGAATAAATTATCACCAAATGATAAATTATAATGCAATCCAGCAATGGTCTGCATACGGCGACCATAGCGGATGCCTAGACCGTGACGATATAGGGTTTTTAATCTACCTGAGTTTGAGGTGCCATAGTCGGCCAGCAAAATATCTTCATCGCCCGAAATCATACAAGGCATCGACATCGACCAAAACAGCTCGTCATCGGTCAAAGCATTTTGTACCACAATATGCAAATCACGCAGCATATCAAGTGCTTCTTTCACCGTGGGTTTTGGCTCAGTAATTAGCTCTAACAAGCTTTCGGCATAGTCAGTAGTGATAAAAGGGTGAGTGAGTTTTGAGCCAAGCTTTGCCGGGTGTGGGGTAGTGGCGATATATCCCTCAGGGCTCATACGTAAGCCTTCTTTTTCGATACCCCGTAGCATGCCATGAATGTTTTCAGCGGTCAGCCAAGTAGGTAGCTGCAAAGAAGTACAAGTTTGAGGCGCTTGGGTCATAATTATCCTAGAATTATTTTTAATTGTGTGAAATTATGCCACCAAATTTATACAAACACTATCAAAATATCGTGATGACGAAATTACCAATTGCAATAATCGCCAAACGTAAAAAACCCACAGTAAATACCGTGGGTATGATAAAAACTATCCCATTATTTGATTAAGTGATAATTTTTACCTGAAACTTTTAATCAAAAAAGCATTAAGAGAAATCTAATTCAGTCTCAAACCCTTTTAATTCATGACGCGCCATAGCTAGGTTTGATTTTTGGCGATCAAGTACTAGGTACAAAAATAGGTTTTCATTACGGACTAGCGGACGGATTAAGTGATATTGTTTACTTAATGTGATTAGGATATCTTCGATCTTGTCGTTAAGACCTAATGCTTTAGCAGTTTTACGTTTTGCACGTACCACTTCAGTGTTACCCGCTGCTGCAACTTCAAGGTCGATACCATTACCGGTTGAGGCAAGTGCTAGACCTGATTCGCTGTCAACCAATGCAGCTGCAATGAAACCGTCGATGTTATTGAGTGAGTCTAAAGATAATTTAGCCATGATAAGCTCCTTGGTATTATTAAATGAATAATAAAGATTGCTTATTAATAATTGCTTAGCTAACAAACTTAAATCATTAAAACATTTAACATTAAGTAATTAACAAGAATAAATTAATATCAACCTATATTAGGGTACTTGATGATAACACGGTTAAGTGTCATCACGCTGTTGATAAAATCATTATTACGGATAAAGGCTAACGACACAAATCAAATCTGATAAACGCTGAAAAAATGTAGATGATTTTGTTCAAAGGTAACAAATACAGGATGAATGAAAATTAAAAGGCTAAACTTAACAGTTGCTGGCTATATTTAAGCTAAAGCCTTTTAATTATGCAAATGAACTAGGTAAAGAATCCCAGTAAAATTAGCCAGTAAAGCTAGATAGAAAATGACGAACCACAACCACAAGTCGTGGTGGCGTTTGGATTGTTGACGGTAAAACGCGAGCCTTCTAATCCTTCCACATAATCAATGGTTGAGCCATGTAGGTATTGGTAGCTCAAACTATCAACAACCAATGCTACATCATCGTTACTAAAGGTAGCATCATCATCGCCCAAGTTTTCTTCAAAATTAAAACCATACGAAAAACCCGAACAGCCACCACCCGTCACATATACTCGCAGCATCAAGTCGTTATTGCCTTCTGAATCACGTAGGTTACGCACTTTTTTAGCAGCATTATCGGTTAAAGTCATGCCATCAACCATACTATCAGTTACGGTATCGCTCATCGGGGGTATTCCTTATAAAAACTTTTTTATTATTATGGGGTGCTTGCTTTATACTATCAAGAATTTTTCCCATTTAATTTTAGTCAAATTTTTTGAGTTTTGAGCCGATTATGATAGAACTAAAAGATGCCAGTATTCGCCGTGATGGGCGGGTATTATTTAAAGATGTTAATTTGCAAATCCATCCAGGTTGGAAAATCGGGTTAACAGGCAACAATGGCACAGGTAAATCCAGTTTTTTTGCGACGCTATTGACCCAAAAAGGCGAAGGCGAATTGGCACTCGACACAGGCAGTCTATCGGTTCCAAACAGTTGGCAAATCGGTCATATGGCGCAAGAGATTGAAACCACTGACCAATCGGCGATAGATTTTGTGTTGAGTGGCGACAAAGAATACTTTGAGCTGCAAGATAAGATTAACCATCCAGATACCTTGTCAGAAGATGAGCTTGCCCATGTGCACGCGCGCTTTGATGATATCCATGGTTATAGTACCCCTGCAAAAGCCTCCCAAATCATGACAGGACTTGGGTTTAATGTTGCTCAAGAAAGCCAACCTGTGAGTAGTTTTTCAGGGGGCTGGCGTATGCGCCTAAACCTTGCCAAAACCTTAATGAGCCGTGCGGATTTATTGTTGCTTGATGAGCCGACCAATCACTTGGATTTGGATGCCATTTTGTGGCTTGAAGAATGGCTCAAAGCCTATGACGGCACGTTACTCATGATTTCGCATGACCAAGCGTTTTTGGATAATGTAGTGAGCAATATCTTGCACATTGAAAACCAACAAATGACCCTTTATACAGGCAATTACAGCACCTTTGTGCGTACCCGTAGTGAACGCCTAGCCCAGCAGCAGCAACAATTTGAAAAACAGCAAGAAACCCGTGCCCACCTTGAAGATTTTATTCGCCGTTTTAAAGCCAAAGCTTCTAAAGCCAAACAAGCGCAAGCCCGTGTCAAACAGCTGGAGCGGATGACCGAGCTAGCGCCTATCATGGCGGACAACCCGTTTCAGTTTCGGTTCAAATCCCCTGTGCAATTAACATCGCCATTATTGGTGCTAGACAATGCCAGTGTGGGTTACAACGGTGTACCACTTATCGAGAATATTCGCCTACAAATTACCCCTGACAGCCGCATCGGTCTGCTAGGGATGAATGGCGCAGGCAAATCAACGGTCATTAAAGGCTTGGTGGGTGAGTTGCCTATCTTGGCTGGGACGCGTAAAGCTGCAGATAGTTTGGTACTGGGGTATTTTAACCAACACCAAATGGATAGCCTCGATGGAGAAGCATCACCTATATTGATGCTGCAGCGTCTCGCAGGCAAAACTTCAGACGCTGATTTACGGGCGTTTTTAGGGAGTTTTGACTTTCGCGGTGACCGCATTGATACCAAAAGCAAGTTGTTCTCTGGCGGTGAGCGGGCAAGACTCACCCTTGCGCTCATCGTATGGCAGCGTCCCAATGTGTTGGTATTAGACGAGCCGACCAACCACCTAGATTTGGAGATGCGGCAAGCATTGAGCATGGCCTTGCAAGAATTTGAAGGGGCGGTCATTCTGGTATCACACGACCGAGAAATGATAGCCAATGTTTGCGATGAGCTATATTTGGTGCATGACGGGCAATGTAACATCTTTGACAATGACATCGCTTATTATAGTCAGTGGTTATCACAGACCCGTAAACAGCAAGCCAAACAAGCGAGCGACAATAAAAAACTCGAAGACAAAAAATTAGCCCACCAAAAAACAGATGTTTCACGTGAAACGTCTAACGTACCCAATGCGTTATCCAAAGAAGAACAACGCAAAAAATCCGCTGAACAGCGTAAACTTACCGCGCCCATCCGTAAAAAAATCGAAAACGAAGAAAAACAACTAGAAAAATTCATGGCGCAGCTAGGTGAGATTGAAGAAAAGCTAGGTGATGCAGGTCTGTATGAGGATAGCCATAAAGCCACCTTACTGAAGCTACTCGATGAACAAACCACGCTAAAAGGACAAATTGAAGCATTCGAAGAAAATGTGATGACTTTGATGATGACACTTGAAGAGATGCAAAATAATGTTTGATTAAATAAAAAAAGACAGCCTAGACTGTCTTTTTTTATTTAATCAAACATTATTTTGCATCAGCAAAATATTTTTGTAAGTCATCATTACCACCGATGTGTTTGCCACCGATAAACACCTGTGGGGTAGTTTCACGACCAGTAATGGCTCGCACTGAGGTAATACTCGCATCTTTACCAAGTACAATTTCTTCAAACTGAAAGCCCTTTTGAGTTAACGTTTCTTTGGCTTTGGCACAATGTGGGCAACCAGGCTTGGTAAAAATTGAGACAGAGGGTTTGTCTTGCCAGTTTGGGTCGATATATTTAATCATAGTATCAGCATCTGATACTTCGTATGGGTCATCACTGCCGCTGTCTTGGGGTTCGTCAAAGATTTTGACAATTTTACCATCATCGACCAGCATCGAATAACGCCATGAACGTTTGCCAAACCCAATTGCTGAGTCATCAATTAAGCGTCCCATCGCTTCAGCAAACTCACCGTTACCATCTGGAATCACGGTCACATTGCTACAGTCTTGGTCTTTGGCCCAAGCATTCATAACAAAGGTATCGTTGACTGAGACACACACGATGTCATCAACGCCTAGTTTGGCAAATTCAGTTGCCAATTCATTATAGCGCGGTAAATGCAGTGATGAACACGTTGGTGTAAATGCCCCTGGTAAGGCAAATAATACTACTTTTTTGCCTTTAAATAATTCATCCGTGCTAACATCTACCCATTTGCCTTGCTGTTGGGTATGAAAAGTCACGCTTGGCACTTGTTTGCCAATCATATCGCTAAACGCCATATCCTACTCCTTATTATCGTAAATTGTTATACTACATTTTTTAGTAAATGAGCTATTTGCTTACTCATTATACAAACAAATAAGGTAAAAAACTGTAATCAGCGTTATTAAAAAGTTAATTATTTTAATAAGTATTTTAAATCATTACATATTTTATGATTTATTTTATATTATTAACTGTGGTGATAACAGTGCGTCAATTGTTAAAAATTGATAAAATCAGTTATGATAGGGCAGATTTTTTAGATTTTATTCAACAAATTTGATAAGGAAAACCTCATGCCATCATTTGACGTGGTTTCAGAATTACAGTTATTTGAAGTTAAACATGCCGTACAAAATACCGAAAAAGAGATTGCCACCCGTTTTGATTTTAAAGGCAGTGATATTAAAGTCGAACTGAATGAAAAAGACAAAAAAATCACCATCACCGCAGACAATGAGTTGCAGATGGAAAACGTATATGCCATGCTTGAGAAAAACATGATAAAACGCGGGGTGGATTTGCAGTCGCTCGACCCACAGGATAATCAAGGCTCGGGCAAACAAATGAAAAAGGTGGTCAATCTCAAAGATGGACTTGATGGCGATACCGCCAAAAAAATCAGCAAGGCATTAAAAGAGTCGGATTTGAAAGTATCGGCAGCGATTCAAGGCGATAAAGTACGAGTCAATGATAAGAAAAAAGACACGCTACAGCAAGCGATGGCGTTTTTGAAAGAAAAACAATTTGGTGTGCCACTGCAATTTAATAATTTTAAAGACTAGCACGCAAAAATTAGTACAAAACAACTATCATAAAAAAAGCCCTTGTCTTAAACAGGGCTTTTATTTTTACAGGTTACTATTAGAGACTTTCTTTTGTACTCGGCAATCTATTGAGTGCGCGTTCATCATATTCCACCGCCATACGCAGCGCACGAGCAAAGGCTTTAAAGGTACTTTCAATTTGGTGATGGCTGTTTTTGCCTTTCAAGTTATCCAAATGAATAGTTATCATGGCATGATTGACAAAGCCATAGAAAAATTCACTGAACAAATCTACATCAAACCCACCAATCATCGCACGGGTAAACGGGATATCCATGTGCAGTCCAGGGCGACCTGAAATATCCACTACCGCACGGCTAAGGCTTTCATCGAGTGGGGCATAAAAATGTCCATAACGCACGATGCCTTTTTTGTCACCAATCGCTTGTTTGAAGGCTTGACCTAGCGTAATACCAACATCTTCGACACTATGATGGTCGTCAATGTGGGTGTCACCGTTACAGGTAATATCCATGTCAATTAAGCCATGTCGTTTGATTTGGTCAAGCATATGGTCCAGAAATGGCACACCCGTGTCAATGGCGCCTTGACCGGTACCGTCAAGGTTGATAGACACGGTGATTTGGGTTTCAGCGGTATTTCGTGTGACGGTGGCGATACGCGATGGGCGAGTGGTCATGGTTTTCCCTTACAGTTAAAAATCACAATCTTTTATGTTCAGCATCTTTTTCACGCTGTTTGACAACTTTACGCACTTTGTCACGCGCACGGTCTTGTTTGAGCTTGGATAAATAATCCACAAAAACTTTACCATTTAAGTGGTCAATTTCATGTTGGATACATACGGCAAGTAGGCCTTGTGCTTCTTCAACAAACGGGTTGCCCTGCGCGTCGACAGCCTCAATTCTGACATGTTTGGGTCTATCGACTTTGTCATAATACTCGGGCACAGACAAACACCCTTCTTCGTAGCTATATAATTCATCGGCTAACGGGGTCACAATGGGATTGATAAACACCCGAGGCTGGCTGCCATCTTCAGATAAGTCCATCACTACCAATTGAATGTGCTCATCCACTTGCGTTGCCGCCAGACCTATACCTTTGGCGGCATACATGGTTTCGAACATATCATCAATCAAGGTTTTTAGGTCATCACCAAAGTGGGTGACAGGCTTGGCAAGGGTACGAAGTCTCGGATCTGGGTAATTTAAAATGGTACGTAAAGTCATAATCGGTCAACTGTTAATAAGGCAAATAATAAGGCAAAAATTATCTAAAAAAATTGGCATAGGGTAACGCAAACGCTAAAGTTTGGCTACTATAACCTATATATAGGTGCAATCCAATCGCTTCACAATAGCAAATAATCAATGATAATGATTGAGTGATTAAAATCTACCAAAAACCAATTATTTAAAAAAACTATTTAAAGAGAATTAAAGAGAAAATTTATGAAGCCCCAATTATTTTATGCTATGCTAACCAAAATTTACATAGTGCAAATTATGGGTGATTTTGCGACACATAACACAACATTCGGCTATGATTTTTTATAAGTGATGGTAAAGCGTATGCCATTTTAAAGCGTTAAGCCGTTAACCTTGAGTATTGGGCTATGACAAACTATAACACCACGACAATGAAAAAATTATCCTTCGCTTTGTTGGCAACCCTTGGTATGACAGTGAGTTCGCTAGCCGCTGCTAACAACCCGCCACCTCGTATCAAAGCCGATGCGCCCAACCGTTATGTGGTGAAAAAAGGTGATACGCTTTGGGATATCTCCGGTAAATTCTTAGAAAGTCCGTGGCGCTGGAAAGAAATTTGGGCGACTAATAAACAGATTCGTAATCCGCATCTGATTTATCCAAAAGATGTGATTATCTTATGTGTGATTAAAGGGCAAAAATTGGTCGGTGTAGACACGGGGGAAGGCTGTGCAGGCATTGAAAAAGCCATGAACGCGCCAGTCACCACAACCACCGTGGTGAGTGCCGCAGGTAGTATCCCTGCGATTCCTTTGACTGCCATTGAAACATGGCTTGAACGCAATATCATCGTATCGCCTGATGACTTTAAAACTACCCCCTATGTGCTGGCTTCAAAAGATAAAAACATTATCACAGGTGTCGGTAACAAAATATATGCTAAAGGCGTGCCACTCATTGTGGGACAACGCTATGGCGTGTATCGTGAGGGCGAACCGTATGTTGACCCAACCACCCGTAAAGTCATCGGTCTTGAAGTCACCCAAGTTGCCGCAGGTATCGTCACTAGCGTAGCATCAAACGGTGTTTCTAGTATCGAGCTTAAAAAATCGTATGGTCAAGAAGTGCGCGAAGGTGACCGTGTGTTTGTCGAAGTCGGTCAGTACTTGCCACCTGCGTTTTATCCAAAACCTGCCAGCGTTACCCGTGGCGGTCGCGTGATTCGTATTTTAAATTCCATTAGTAGTGCGGGTCGAGATGGGGTGATTGCCATTAATTTGGGTACTAGCCAAGGCGCTCAGCCAGGCGATGTGCTAACGGTTTATCAAAAAGGCGCTTTAGTCTTGGACGACTATGCATCCGTGAAAGGTGGGGCAGTACGCTTGCCAAGTGAGCAAATCGGTCATGTGATGGTATTTAAAGCATTTAACGATATTAGCTACGCTTATGTACTCGATGCTGAATCACCAATTCATGAGCAAGATTTTTTATTGCCTGCGGTCGGCAACTAACGCTTTCGCTTACCTTTGCTTGCTTGCCCTTGCTTATGCTTGATTGGTAAGCGATCGTTCAAAAGCCAGTCACCTTGACTGGCTTTGCTGTCTTTAAAGTTTTTATGGTGAGAAAAATTTATAATAGCAAACATTCATAAGCCCTATACATGCCTAAGGAATATACGTGATGCAGGATTATCAGCCTAACTTAAACCCGGCGCAGCAGGCTGCCTTATTATTATGGCATTTAGTGAACTTATCGGTGCCTGTTTATAACAAGCTTGTAGCGCGTTTTGGTAGCGCTGAACAAGCGATTCAAGCTAAGCTGGCAGACTGGCAAGCGCTGGGCTTGCATGATAATCACCACAAACGTTTTGCTGAGTTTATCAGCGCCAGTCGAACCAGCCAGTTTTTGCATGATACGCTATTAGAACTATCACAAGGGCAGTATGGGGTTGTGTTTCATAATGACCCTTTATATCCGACTCAATTAAAAAACATCTATGACCCACCGCCTTTGTTATTTTATCAAGGCAATTTATCTGCATTAAGCCAACCACAATTGGCGATTGTTGGTAGCCGCAAACCAAGTCCACATGCTGAAAAAATCGCCTTTGATATGGCGCAATATTTGGCGCACGAAGGCTTATGGGTCACCAGTGGCATGGCAGAAGGCATTGACAAACAAGCGCATTTAGGTGCGTTAAGTCTACAAATGACTGGCACACAAGGTGGTACTATTGCGGTACTGGGCAATGGTATTAAACATTGTTATCCAAAAAATCACGCCAGCCTTAAAGCCCATATTATTGCGTCAGGTGGCTGCGTCATTAGTGAATTATTGCCTGATATGCCGAGCAATCGTTACCATTTTCCAAGGCGCAATCGTCTCGTCGCTGGGCTAAGTTTGGCAACTTTGGTTGTAGAAGCCGCTGCCAAAAGCGGCTCGCTCATCACTGCCAGAGAAGCCAACGAGCAAGGCAAACAAGTCTTTGCTATTCCTAGTCATATTGACAACCTCAACGCCAAAGGTTGCCACCAATTGATTCGTGAAGGTGCGACCTTGGTCGATCATCCATCACAAATTTTGGAAGATTTATCAATTTTTAAATCACCGCTTGTCAAAGCCGCTGAGGTTGAAACAGCGCCGATAGTTGCACAGGCAGTCATTAATAGCCCTCAATTACCGTCCGAATCAGTTTCAAACACCCAGCCGCACCAAGCGCCATTGGCGATGGATGTGGCGCCGCATTTGCAGAAATTGCTTAATCAACTCGATTGGGTAGGGCAAGATTTAGACAGCTTGGTCGATAAGACCCACACCGATATTGCGACACTTATGGGCTGGCTGATTGAGCTTGAGCTCATGGGACTGGTGATGCAGCGCGGCGGTCTATATATGCGCTGCCGCCCTTAATTTTGATAAGCGATGAGCAAAAAAACTACCAAATAATCGAGGTATATAATGCAATTTAATGACACCCAGCTCGATGCAGTTCAGCAATTTTTACAAGCCGGCAATCTGCTCGCTTATCCAACCGAAGCGGTGTGGGGAATCGGCTGTGATCCATTTAACGAAACCGCAGTGAAACAGATTTTAGCGATTAAACAGCGTCCAATCGAAAAAGGCATGATTGTTATCACAGGCGATATCGCGCATATTCAGCCATTCTTACAGCCGTTACCACAGCAAGTAGTTGATAGCATTGCGGCAAGTTGGCAGTCTAGCGATGCACAAGCCACCACTTGGTTGTTACCGATTCCTGCGACATTGCAAGGCAAAATCCCCGAATGGGTCACAGGTGGACGAGATAGCTTAGCCATACGAGTGATTAGCCATCCGATGATTGCTAAGCTTTGCAATCACATCGCCCACGCAGACCACAATAACCCGTTTGGATTTTTGGTATCCACAAGTTGTAACCTATCGGGTTTGACACCTGCTACTGATTTCGCGGCTGCTTATCAATACTTTGGTGATGCCATCGGTTATTTACTCGGCGACACCCTTGGATTTGTTCGACCTAGCCAGATTTTTGATGCCCTAACCCAACAACAAGTACGCGCTTAACACCTTATTTTTAGCAAATTTTATCTTCTCATGTCATAAATACGCAAATTTAGTGTGGATTTCATAGGAAAAACGCCATTTTGACCCGCAAATAATGCGACTCACTCTTGAAATCAAAGGGATTCACCATTATCAAAGCCAATAACTTTAACCGTTTTAACGTGTAACTGTTACCTTGGTGACGGTTACCTTGATAATAGGAGTGATGATTGATGAATTCAGCTGATAATAACCAAAATACGCAACCGCATAACCAAACTGACGCCGTCTCAACGGAGTTAAAAGATGCCATGGAACAGTTTGAGCCAAGTAACGAGCAAAAAACCATTCCTAGCGACATCAATTTGAGCACCTACGAGCAGCGTATTGCCGAGCTTGAAGGTCAAGTCAAAGAAGCCAAAGAAGCTCATGCCCGTGCCAATGCTGAAGCCTACAATGCGCGCAACCGCATGGAGCAAGAAACCGAAAAAACCAAAAAATTTGCTTTAGAAAAATTTGCCAAAGACCTATTAGACACTGTCGATAACCTTGAACGTGCGATTGAAAATAGCCAATCCGACAATGATCCTGTGCTTGAAGGCGTCAAACTTACCCACAAATCGCTGATTGCGGTGCTAGAAAAATATGGCGTTAAAGTGGTTAATCCACAGGGCGAAACATTTAATGCCGACCTGCATGAAGCCGTGGGCATTGACCCAGAGGCGAGCGCCAACCAAGTAGGTCAAGTACTACAAAAAGGTTATACGCTACATGAGCGTTTATTGCGTCCAGCCATGGTTCGCGTAGGTAGCTAGTAAGCAAGCAGTAAACAACGGATTGACCGATTGGTAACAAGTGTAGCAAAAAACTTTTGCTAACTGCTTGAAAAAAACCCTCGGTAAACCGATATAAAAATACAAGACAATGTGGTGCTCATCACCACTTACCATCAAAATAAAAATTGGAGAATTTAATTATGGCTAAAATTATTGGTATTGACTTAGGTACAACCAACTCATGTGTTGCAGTGATGGAAGGTGACAAAGTTAAAGTCATCGACAATGCTGAAGGCGCACGTACCACCCCATCAATCGTTGCTTATAAAGATGACGGCGAAATCTTAGTGGGTCAATCAGCCAAACGCCAAGCGGTAACTAACCCACAAAATACCTTATTTGCTATCAAGCGTTTGATTGGTCGCAAGTTTGAAGACAAAGTCGTGCAAAAAGACATCGGCATGGTGCCATATAAAATTGTCAAAGCTGACAATGGCGATGCTTGGGTTGACATCAACGGTAAAAAATTAGCACCACCCCAAATCTCTGCTGAAGTTTTGAAAAAAATGAAAAAAACTGCAGAAGATTATCTGGGTGAAAGTGTCACTGAAGCGGTAGTAACGGTCCCTGCTTACTTCAACGACAGCCAACGTCAAGCTACTAAAGACGCGGGTAAAATCGCAGGTCTTGATGTCAAACGTATCATCAACGAACCTACAGCGGCAGCTTTAGCTTACGGTATGGACAAGAAAGGCGGTGCAGATCGTAAGATTGCGGTTTATGACTTAGGTGGTGGTACTTTCGATATTTCAATCATCGAAATCGCAGACGTTGATGGCGAGCAGCAATTTGAAGTGCTTTCAACCAATGGTGACACCTTCTTAGGCGGTGAAGACTTTGATTTAACCTTAATTGACTACTTGGTTGAAGAATTCAAAAAAGAAAACAGTGTGAACCTAAAAGGTGACCCACTGGCAATGCAACGCTTAAAAGAAGCGGCAGAGAAAGCAAAAATCGAACTTTCAAGCTCACAAAGCACGGATATTAACTTACCGTACATTACTGCCGATGCCACAGGTCCAAAACACTTAGTGGTGAACGTAACCCGTGCCAAGTTAGAAAGCTTAACTGAAGCGCTTGTCAACCGTACCATTGAGCCTTGTAAAATCGCATTGAGTGACGCGGGCTTAAAAGCATCTGATATTGATGATGTTATCTTGGTAGGTGGTCAAAGCCGTATGCCACTGGTACAACAACGTGTTCAAGAATTTTTCGGCAAAGAGCCACGTAAAGATGTGAATCCTGATGAAGCCGTAGCGATGGGTGCAGCGATTCAAGGTGCGGTACTGTCGGGTGACAAAACTGACGTACTACTGCTTGATGTGACACCGTTAACGCTAGGTATCGAAACCATGGGCGGCGTGTTGACACCAATCATTGAGAAAAACACCATGATTCCAACCAAGAAATCACAAGTGTTCTCTACAGCGGATGACAATCAACCAGCAGTAACTATTCAGGTCTACCAAGGTGAACGTAAAATTGCCGCACAAAACAAATTGCTTGGACGTTTCGATTTGACCGATATTCCACCCGCACCGCGTGGCGTACCACAAATTGAAGTTACCTTTGACATCAACGCTGATGGCATCATGAATATCTCAGCGAAAGATAAAGGGACTGGTAAAGCACAAAGTATCCAAATTAAAGCCGACTCAGGTCTATCAGACTCAGAAATCGAGCAAATGATTCGTGATGCTGAAGCCAATGCCGCTGAAGATGCCAAATTTGCTGAACTTGCGCAAGTACGTAACGAAGCAGATGGTCGTATTCATGGCGTACAAAAAGCCATGAAAGATGCCGCTGATAAAGTAACCGATAGCGATAAAACCGCAGTAGAAGACGCTATCAAAGCGCTAGAATTGGCGGTTAAAGAAGATAATCTAGATGACATCAAGTCAAAACTTGAAGCTCTAGACAATGCCTTCTTACCGGTTAGTCAAAAAATCTACGCTGACCCAGGCGCTACCGCAGAAGCGGGTGATGCACAGCCACAACAAACCCAGCAAGATGATGGGGTTGTCGATGCAGAATTCACCGAAGTAAAAGATGACAACAAATAATCAGTTCACTGATTACAGCATCATAAAAATACCGCCGCACGGCGGTATTTTTATTTTATTTGAAAATTTTAAGAAAAAGGTGTTGACACCCATTCTAATTCACGTATAATACGCCACCACTGAGCGACGAAGAGTTTACAAATAAGTAAAACAAGTTACGAAGCTTAGAAAGAATTAAAATAAAGCTTGACAGAGTAAAACAAAACGTATTACAATATCAAGCTCACCAGATGATAGACGATATCTTTGGTACATTAAATAACAACAAACACAAGAACAACTTGTGTGGATTTTCACTTAGAGCGATAAAATTAAGACTTTAATTAATTGTATTGTCAGAGTGAAGATACTCGTAAG